>JBAIYI010000519.1:0-2160 GCA_037915955.1 Terriglobales bacterium | reverse complement strand
GTGTCGCCGGTTCAGAGGCCGAAGCCAGAAGCGAATAAATCATCACGAATGCAAGCAGCTTTTTCATTTGCCACCTTCCTTCTTTTTGTCGCGCTGATAGTTGAGTTCCACAATGGGCAGCTTGTTCTCTGCTGTGAGCTCAGAGACGAGGAAAACCGATTCCCCGAACGCCGGGAACGCCACCGCGGCCGGCAAGACGCGAGCGGTGGTCCCGCCGGAGTTTTTCGCGCGGAAGTCATCGACGAGAGACTGGACGGAATCGAGTCTGTCCTTCTCCGCAGGAGAATTCGCCGGGCTGGGTGAGTAAATCCCTGCGCCGAAGCCCCCGTCGCTCCGTCTATCGCTGAACGCCGGTGAAAACGGTTCCTCGTAGGGTTGCACCCGGAACGAACCGGGTTCAGCCGTGACGTGAAATAGCGGCGAATGGTAGAACGAAATCGCGGTGCGTGAAACCGGAAGATCGAGCACCGGTAGCGGCAGCTTTACTGATCCTTTCTCCAGCCAGGCCGGCTGGCGTGAGAGGTAGAGCACCTCCACCAGGAATGGCGGCGCTTCATCGCCGGCGCGGGACTTCTCCATGGGCAGGAGCAGATCGTGGTCCGGTGATTCACCCGGCTTGATCGGCTTCCCATCCAGCACCACGCTCCACACGGCCGAGCCCTGCGGCAGCACCAGCTTCAAGAAATTTCTCTGGTTATTGCGGATGGCGTAGCGCGCCTGCACCAGCGTCTTGCCTTCACTGGTCATAAGCACCTGATAGCGAGCCTCTTCCACGTTTGCCATAAGGACGGCCTGCTGGGCGTAGCGGGCGACGTTTACGCTCAGCGCACGCGCGGATGCGGAATCGCCACTGCGGAACTTGTAAGCAACGAGCAGCGGAGACTGGCGCGATGCTACCGCTTCGCCAAGTTCTGAAGGATCAGCGGCTTCAAGCCCCTGAGCTTTTTGCTTCCGAACCTCGCCTGCGCCTAGAACTTCCACAGCCACGCCACCGGTCTCGCGCTCCACGTCAAGCAGTCGGAGCAGCGGCACGGCAATATCGCCTTCGCGCGGACCATGAGTTTCGCCGGTGATCACAAAACGCACCGGCTGCTCCTGTGGCTCCAGGAAGATCACGCGTAGTTCGCCGGGCTTGAGTTCCCAATCAGCAACGGACGCTCCCGTGACTTGGTTGATCGTTACCTTATCCGGCAATTGAATTCGCGCTTCTTTGGCGGCGCCCTGTGTGATCTCGAGATTCACCTCGGCATAAACCGAGGTGGCGTCTTCACCGAGACCAACAAGTTCCGTGAGCGACCCACGCATGCGCAACGCCTGCGTGAGCCGGTGGTCGTCCATTTTGCGGCGCCAGGAGAAAGTCAGCGCCTCATTGCCGCGACCGTAAGCCAGCCAGCGGCTCTCCGGGCCAGTTTCGTTCTTTTCCGCGATCAGGCCACCGCTGATGTGTACTTCCACGCCCTGCCTCGGAAGCTGCACCTGAGCGCGAGTTATGCCGGAAGGAGAAGGTGGGAGAGAAATACTTTCGTCGCCTGCAGAGGCGTTCACGGGCAGCGCGATTTCCAACTGCAGGACGGCGCGACCGGGATGCGAGAGCATGGCTGAAAGCTGATTGCTCTTTCCGGGTACGAGCGAGACCAGCTTGCCGTCGAGCCGGGCTTCGCGCACCAGCAGACCGGCAGGCACACTCACGCGTACCCAGCCATCTTTGATCACATCTACCGTAAGGCTGGCGCGGCCCGTGGCCAGTTCACCTGGCGAATTGACGCGCAAATCGTAATCGACGCGCGTGAGCGTGGCGTCCACGGGCGGAGGCTCCGGCGGTCGCTCTGCGGGGTAGGCGCGGGCACGCAGCGTGCGATATTCATCGACTGGAATCACCACCCAGCCAGATGAAGCAGCAGTTGGCGCGGTCTCCTGCGCGTGAGCTGCGAGTGCGAGAGTTGCGAGCGCGAGCAGCGCCAGAACGCTCAGGGCGCTGCGACGTAATGAAAAACTGTAGGCGAATGACCTTCTCTCTAGTCTTTTCATGGGCGTAAACGCCTTTCATTTTTTGAAACGGAATATGGCCCGCCATAGTCACGCAGCAGTCGGGAACAGCAGTTGGGAGGGTACTGCTGCTGCGCGCTGAAGAAAGGAATCACGGTTCCTGTCCTTGAACAA
>JBAIYI010000229.1:0-1710 GCA_037915955.1 Terriglobales bacterium | reverse complement strand
TGGCGAGGCGAAGGTCCACCTGCAATTGCTGGCCGGGAGGCGGCTCGTAGCCTTCAATGTTGATGCCTCCCCAGCCGACTGTTCCAGTCAGAGGAAGCGAGGAGACCTCGCCTTCCGCCACCACTCCGGGCAGGTGGGAGATGCGGTCTTCAGCGTCGCGATAGAACCTGATGATCGCGTCTCCGTTGTTTCTATACGCTGGACCCGTAACTGCGACCTCAAATGTGAGTATGTTGCTGGTGCTGAATCCGGGCGGAACGTTCTGCAAGCGCACAAAGCTGCGAACGAGCAAGCCAGCGCCCACGAGCAGGACCAGGGAAAGTGCGAGTTCGGAGACCACGAGCAATCCGCGAAGCTGGTGCCGCGAGACACGGATGCCGCCGTCACTTTGGCCGGTGCGGCCGCCTGCTTTCAGCGTAGAGTTCAGGTCCACTTTAAGCGCACGCCACGCCGGCGCCAGGCCAAAGAGAATTCCGGTAACAAGAGAGACGCCGAAGGTAAAAAGCAGGACAGTACCGCTGATCGCGATTTCATTGACTCGCGGAATGTTCCCGGGCTTGATGATGTGCACCAGGCGGATGCTGCACCACGCGATAATGAGCCCCGCCGCGCCGCCTATCAATGACAGTAGTACGCTCTCTGTCAGTAGTTGACGCATCAGGCGCTGCCAGCGCGCGCCCAGGGCGGTGCGCACCGCGATTTCTTTTGCGCGTCCGGTGGCGCGCGTCAATAACAGATTGGCGACATTAGCGCAGGCGATCAGCAAGACCACGGCAACCGATCCGAGGAGTACCAGCAACACGCGGCGGACATCGCCCACCACCTGCTCCTGCAATCCGATGATATGCATGCCGAAGGTGCGATCACGCTTGTCTTTCTCACGGATCCGGCCGGCAATGGCACTAATGTCTGCCTGCGCCTGCGCAATTGTGACCCCTGGCTTGAGGCGCACCATGATGTTGTAGTTTTCGTCGCCGCGTTTTTGCGCCGCGTCAGGACCGAGTGGAAACGGAAGGATTGCGTCCACATTTTCCATCGGGCCTTCTGATGGCATGATCTCGTCATTCAGCAGGAACTCGGGACCGAGCACGCCAATTACGGTGTATGGATTTCCGCTGAGAGTAACCCCTTTACCGACAATTGCAGGATCGGAGCTGAAGTAGCGCTTCCATGCGCGATCTGTCAGGACCACAACCGGGGGCTTGCCGGGATGATCTTCCTCTGCAGAGAGCAGTCGCCCCCTATTGGCGTGCGCGCCCAGCATCGAAAGCAGGCTTGACTGGGTCTGCATGACGCTGATGCGCTCCGGCTGCTCGCGTCCCATGAGGGTATAGCTCCTGCTCTGGGCCAGGGCCATCTGGTCGAAGGAATGGTTTTCATTCTGCAGATCTACGTATTGTCCCGGCGACGGCCAGTCACGAAAGATGCCGATGCCCGGCGAGTGCAGCCATATTGCCGCCAGCCTTTCCGGATGCGGGTACGGCAGCGGATGCAGTAAAAGCGCATCAATGACGCTGAAAATAGCGGTGATGGCGCCAATGCCAATGGCCAGGGAAAGCACAATGGCCACACTGGAACCAAAGTTCTTACGCATCATGCGGAGGGCATAAAGCAGGTCTTGCAGGAGGGTTTGCATCCGACGCCTCGCGGGTATGGACTATACACCACCGCTGGGCTTTAGACGTGCTGCATGGATTTTTGTACCAAGGC
>JBAIYI010000101.1:0-3388 GCA_037915955.1 Terriglobales bacterium | reverse complement strand
GGGCTGCGCCAGCTTCGCCGTTCGCCCGTCACCAGCATCACAGTCTTCCTTACGCTTGCGCTGGCGATCGCTGCGACCACCGCCATGCTGAGCATGGTGAATGCCTGGCTGGTGCGGCCGCTGCCGCTCAAAGATCCGCAGCAACTGGTGAGCATCTGGCGTACGGCAAAGGACGCGCCGCGCGAACCGGCATTCTTCAACCTCTATCACGATTACCTGGGGTGGGCTGAGCAGAACCGCAGCTTTGAATCCCTGGCCGCGACCTTTGAACAGCAATACGCGCTGACCGGCGCCGGCGAACCCGAAGAACTCCACGGAGCGGTAGCCACTTGGAATCTTTTCTCGACCGTGGGCGCGTCAGCTGCCGCTGGCAGGCTCTTTCTGCCCGATGACGTGAATGGCGAACCGGCCTGCGTGATCTCGCGTTCGCTGTGGCTGGCGCACTTCGGCGGCTCGCCGGATGTGATCGGCCGCGGCATCGCGCTGAACGGCAAGCTCTACCGCGTGCTCGGCGTTCTGCCGGCAGGATTCTCCCTTCGCGTGCTTGACCGTCCTTTTGAAACTGCGGTCTGGACGCTGATCACCGCCAACGATCCCGGCCACAACGCTTCTTCTCCTGCGCCGGTTGCGCTGATTGGGCGATTGAAGCCAGGCGTCACGCCTGCTCAGGCGGAAGCTGACCTGGGCGCCATGCAGGCCGAGCTCAGCCGCCGGTTTAAAGGCTATCCTCCGGGTGTCGGGGTGCTGGTGATTGGCCTGCAGCAGGACAACACACGTACCATTCGCGGCTCTCTGCTCACGCTGATGGGTGCAGTGGCGGTGCTGCTGTTGATCGCCTGCGTTAACGCCGGCAGCCTGATTGTGGGCCGCAACTCGCAGCGCGCTGGCGAGTTTGCTGTACGCGTGGCCCTGGGATGCAGCCCGGCACGCCTGCTTCAACAGGTCACGCTGGAAATCCTGGTGCTCTTCCTGATCGCCGGAAGCGCGGGCGTTGCTCTGGCGTTTGTGCTGGTGCGGATCTTCACGACGCAGAATCCACTGGGTGTGCTTCCGCCCGGCGGATTGAACGTCGACGGGAAGATCATTGCGCTTACCTCCGCTCTGGTGTGCGCGTCGGCTTTGATCTTCGTCTCGCTGCCGGCTTTCCGTGCTCTGCGCTCGCGCAACGCCGACGCCCTGCGGCTTCGCGCGGGAACACTCTGCCGCGAGCATCTGCGCTCGCGGATGGTGTTCGTCAGCGTTGAGTTTGCCCTGTCAGTTGTTTTGCTGGTGGGCGCCGGCCTGCTGATCTCAACGTTCATTCGCATTGACTCCGAGAACCCGGGCTTCAGCACCAGCGGAGTTCTGGTGGCCACCGTTTCTGTCCCTTACCGCAACTATCCAACGGTTGCCGATCAGGAGCGTCTTGCTGATGCCATCCTGCATAACCTGAGCGCCTCGCCGCAGGTCCGCGATGCAGGCGTGGCGCTGGCGTGGCCGTTCGAGATCAACGGGCTCAATCCGATTGAGATGGAAGGGAAGACTGCTGCTTCAACAGATCAAATGCCCTCAGCGGCATTCCTGCGCGCAGGGCCCGGATATTTTGACGCGCTCGGCGTGCCTGTACTTCGTGGTCGCACCTTCACGCCGAATGACCGCCCCAATGCCCTCGATGTTGCTGTGGTGAATGAAGAGTTCGCGCGGCAGTTCTTCGGTCCGGAGGATCCCGTTGGCAAACACGTTCGCATTCGCTATCCCGGCGAGCAGCAGCCGACCGAGCCCTGGGTGACGATCGTCGGCGTTGTCGGCGCAACGCGCTCCATCCGCTACGACCAAATCCAGTGGGACCGCTATCCCGCGATCTACACCTCCATGTTCCAGCAGCAGGAAACGGGCAAGGTGCGCCGGTTTGACGCCGAACCTTTTTACTTTTACGTTCAGGGCACGGCGGACTCACGCGTGATTTCCGCCGCGGTCCACGCTGCCAATCCGACGCTGCCCGTGGGCGAAGTGCGCACCACAGGCCAGATCGTGAGCGAGTTGCGCGCACAGCCACGCCTTCGCGCCCGCATGCTTGGCCTGTTTGCCGCATTCACGCTGCTGCTGGCCGCCATCGGGGTTTACGGCGTGATGGTGCAGTTCGTGGAGCAGCGCCGTCGTGAGATCGGCATTCGCGTGGCCCTGGGCGCGCTGCGTGAGAACATCGTTCGGCTCATCCTCACGCGTGCACTGCTGCTGAGTGGATTTGGCATTCTTGCCGGTGTCGCCGGGACTGCAGCGCTTACGCGCGTGCTGCGCAGCCTGCTTTACAACGTCTCACCGCTCGATCCGCTCATCTTCGCGGGCGTAATCGCCATCCTCACTGTTGTGGCGGTTCTGGCCAGCTATCTGCCTGCGCGCCGCGCATTGAAGATTGAGCCCACTGAGGCGCTCAAAGCCGAATAAGGATCAGACTGCCCGCATTCCAGCCGATTGCCCGACACGATTTTTCACTTTCGGAAATATTAACGTTCTGTAACCTCCTCAACTGCTCACGTCTATCCAGCCTTACTGTCTCATCCGCACAGTGAGTCAAATCACCGCGCGGGGTCCCTCGTGGTACCAGACTGGGAGTGGATGCAACGGCAGAACGGAAGATGAACCGGGAAACGAACCAGCAGAGCCGCAAGACGAAGTTAGATTTGGACCAGTTTCTGGCCGGAGACCGCGCCGGGAAGAAGCTGGTCCATATTCCGGAAAAACAGCTGGTCGTTACTCAAGGCGCTCCCGCTGTAAGTCTTTTTTTTATCAAGGAAGGCAGAGTCAAACTCAGCGTCTCGTCCGAGTCAGGCAAGGAGGCCACGCTCGCCATTCTTGGCCCGGGCGACTTTTTGGGCGAAGAATCTATTGCCGCAGACGCCGCCACATACGGCGTAACCGCGAGCGCTTTTACACCATGCACTCTGCTGCAATGGGAAAGAAATGCATTCGCGCAAGCCCTGCTGCGTGAGCCTGACCTTTGCGCTGTCTTCATACCTCTCCTCGTAGGAAGGATCGTCCGCATTCGGGAGGGCCTGGTTGATCAGCTGTTCAACTCAACCGAAAAGCGGCTGGCCCGCGCCCTGCTTTCGCTCACGCCGCATGGCACAACGAACAACGGAATGGTGGTGGTGCCCAGGGTAAGCCAGGAAACTCTCGCGGCCATGATCGGCACCAGCCGTTCTCGCGTGAATATGCTGATGAACCGCTTCAAAAAGCTGGGGCTCATTCACTATGACGGGGATCTCACCATCAACGGCTCCCTGCTGGATGTGGTTCTCCACGACTAAGCAATCTTTGTTTACTCATGCGGTAGCCGTGTCCTTTTTTGATTACTAATAAGTAACTGTCTCACGGGATACAGACTCGGCTTCCGTGAAAATGGCATACT
>JBAIYI010000144.1:0-2177 GCA_037915955.1 Terriglobales bacterium | reverse complement strand
TGCTGATTTCCGCGTCGTGCTGGTTGTGATGAAAGCGGGCGCGCAGCTGGTGCGGCACCGTACTGCCGGACGCATTTCCATTCAGGCCTGCCGCGGCAGCATAAGACTTCTCTTCAGCGGCGACTTCGAAAATGAAACAGTCAACATGATTGCCGGCGACTTGTTCATGCTCGATCGCGAGGTCGCGCACGACGTCGAGGCAGTCACAGACAGCGCCTTCCTGCTGACTATCGCCTGGCCGCCGCTGGACCCGATGCTCACCGGAGAGATCCTGGCGCGAGCGCCCGTACATCGCCAGCGGGCCGAGGTTGTTCCCATCGAGGACGACCGTTTCCTCATGACCGGGACGGCGTGAACTTTTGCAGCGAAGAGCGCTGGCGTCGAGGGCGCAAAAGCACTAGCCAGCGCCTCGGCAGACGCCCGCGGCTGCTCTCACTGAGCACAATCAACGCCCTCTGGATTTGCTCCCGCTACAATGAACAGCGATGCTCACTCTCATCGGCGCCAGCACTCTCGCGATCTGGGTGTATTTCACTCTCGCGCATGGTGATTTCTGGCGCGTGAGCAGGCTGCTCCTTCCGCCGCAGAAGACGCCGCCTGAAAGTCTCCGGATTGCCGCCATTGTTCCCGCGCGCGACGAGGCCGACGTAATCGCCCGCTGTGTGTCTTCGCTGCTCAATCAGCAACAAGTCCCGCTCGAGCTTTTTCTCGTAGATGACAACAGCATTGACGGAACTGCCGAAGCCGCCCGCCGTGCCGCCGATGCCGCCGACGCGTGCGGCGTACAAAACAAGCTCACGATCATCCAGGGCTCGCCGCTCCCCGCGGGATGGTCCGGCAAACTCTGGGCGGTGCAGCAAGGCGTCGAAGCCGCCGGCGAGACGCGGCCGGATTTTTTTCTTCTCACCGATGCCGACATCGAACACAGCGGAACCGAACTCAAAAAGCTGGTTGCGCTGGCCGTGAACGAAAATTTTGACCTCGCCTCACTCATGGTCCGGCTCTACTGCCAGAGCCCGGCCGAGCGGATGCTGATTCCAGCGTTTGTCTTTTTCTTTTTCAAGCTCTACCCACCGAAGTGGATCCGCAGCGCAAGCCGCAAAGTGGCCGGCGCGGCCGGTGGTTGCATCCTCATTCGTCCGGAAGCGCTTGAGCGCGCCGGAGGAATCCAGGCCATACGTCGCGCAGTAATTGACGATTGCGCTCTTGCTCAGGCCGTGAAGCGCAGCGGCGGTCGTGTGTGGCTGGGCCTGGCCGCCGAAATCCGCAGCATCCGTCCCTACAACACGTTCGCAGAAATCGGCCGCATGATCTCCCGCAGCGCTTTCAACCAGCTCCAGCACTCAGCGTTACTTCTATGCGTGTCTCTGTTTGGGATGGCGCTCGTCTACTTGGCTCCGGTGCTGCTTCTCTTCAGCGGCAGTTTATTGCCGGTCGCGCTAGGCGCGTCAGCGTGGCTGCTCATGAGCGCGTGCTATCTGCCGCTGGTCCGCTATTACTGCATCTCGCCTCTCTGGGCATTCACGTTGCCGGCCGCTTCCGTCTTCTATATAGGCGCAACCTTCCATTCCGCCATGAAGTACTGGCTCGGCCGCGGCGGCGAATGGAAAGGCCGCGTGCAGGACCCTTCCCGCAGCGCTTAACTCACGTTGCAGTGCTAACAAATGCCCAGCGCTTAACAAATCTCAGCAATCCAGCGGTCGCCTGCGAGCTGCACCGGTTGTTATAATTCAGCACTCTTTTCACCAAACTCAACGAGGTGACTTCGCCTTGCGCAGATTCGCTGCCCTGATCTTCCTTTGTTTCCTGTCCTCCGCCTTTGCACAGACCGCTCCCGCAACCGGCCAGACCGCTGAACAGCATTTCAAGAACATTCAGGCCCTCAAGGGCGTGCCTGCCGAGCAGGTCATCCCCGCCATGCAGTACTTCAACGCCGCCCTCGGAGTGGAATGCAACTTCTGCCACGTACGCGGGGCCACGCTCGAGCCGGAAAAAGATGACAAGAAAGAAAAGCTCACGGCCCGCAAGATGATCGCCATGACGGAGAGCATCAACAAGGCTAATTTTGACGGCAAGCCGGAAGTCGGCTGCGGCACCTGCCATACCGGAAAGACGCATCCTTCCTCGGCGTCAGCTCTGTTCGACGTAAACAACCCGACCGCGCACGACGCCAACAG
>JBAIYI010000120.1:0-2442 GCA_037915955.1 Terriglobales bacterium | reverse complement strand
CCAGTGGTGTGGTCCTGGCGAAGGTCGTAATAGACCAGTTGCAGCTTGCCCTGATTGAAGCTGAGCGTGGGCATGATCTGGTGGCCACGCGCAGGATTGGAGAGATTGAGAAAAGTGTTTCCGTTGTCGTCGGTGACCTGCCCCAGATCCACGGGAGTCCCGGAGCCGCTCCAGGTTACGCCGTCTGCTGAAACGGACATCATGATCTTGGCGTCGCCGTTCGCCTGCCGCTGCGCCCAGGCCACGTAAACGCGGCCCGTGTTATCGACCGCCATTGCGGGATAGGTGTTGGTCCGGAAATTGCCTCCGTTGGCGCTCAACCCCTGGTCGAGCGTACAGCCGCCGGAGGTCGGCGAGGTTTGACACGCGACGGGGAAGTCCACCACGTCAATCCCCTTGGTAAATGTGTTTCCACCATCGGTAGATTTGGCAATCAGAATCGCGTCCGGCTGGGAACTGGTGGCAAAACGGCGCCAGGCCACGTAAACCGTGGCCGCCGGTAAGCCGGCGCTGCTTGGATCGACTACCGCAATCGTGCCCTGGTTGACCGAGTTGCTCGCGCTCAGCTTGATGTTCTTGCTGAAAGTCTGGCCGCAATCACTGGACGTGGCAAACTGAATTTTCGTCGAATTCGAACCGGTGAAAGCGCTGTAGGTCATGAACAGCTGGCCGGCCGGAATCGTTTCCGTCGCAGTCGAGCCGTCAGGATTGGTGTAACTGATGGTACAGGTGGCGTTGCCGCGGGGAACGTCAACCGCCAGCCACGGCTTATCGAGGAACTGCCCCGAGGTACCGCTGTCAACGATTGTCTGTCCCAGAAACCGGACGCTGTCCGCAGGCGCCACGTTGGTGATACTACCTGCCTTGGCTGTCGGGTCTCCATTCTCACGGTTATCGTTATCGATAAAGCGCGCGAGAAAAACGACACCTAATCCGTTGCTGCCGCGGTTGAACGCCATGCCGCTGTAGTAGAACAGGCCATTGGTGCCGGAACGGACAGTGGGATCGGCCGCCGCCTGAAGCCCGTGCAGTGGAGAAGCCAGGCCTTGCGGCGAACTGTCGAGCGGATAGCCCGGCATCAGCGTGCTGCGCCAAGTTCTCCCGCCGTCAAACGATTTGAAAACTCCTAGCCACGCATCCCCGCGTTCATCAACACCCAACAGGCCGGGCAAGTCCACAGTGCGATAGTCATTCGCGCCCGCCAGCAGGTGCAGAGGATTGCGCGTGGAGACGGCGACGGAAGGCTCGTTTTGCCGCTGGAGAAACGGATCGCCGGTAGTCCAATCCGTTCCGGAAACCATGTTTACATTGGGGCCGGCAACTGGATTCTGGGCCGGAGCAGAGGAGACGAAAAACGCACACAACAGTGCAATCGAGAGCAGCGAGGGAGTTCTGCTTCTGGACATACCACACCTTCTCAGCGGACTTGCGCCGCTTATACCTGATGAACTGGGCGAACACCTGGGGTCGCGACGAGGAGCTGGGCACTATTGGGGTCTCCGCGCCGGCTTTGCGATTGGACTTTCTTGAGTAACGTGAGTATCCGCTTTACGACGTTACAGTGTCAATCCACCTCCTGGGTCCGCATCCATAAAGCAGACCGATTGCCATTCGCCACTTTTACTTCTTAGGCAATTGCGAAATGGGAACAAATTGTCCTGCGACGATTCTTTGATAAAGCGGTAAGTAGCTGAAGACATGCTTGTTAGGACAGAGCTCTAAGTTGAGTTCGTCTGGAAGAAACGGCAGGAGTATCAGACCTTCTCCAACAGATCCGTGAAGACAATCGTCTGGCTAGGAGTAGCCGATTGTCTACCGTCGCGAAGCGCAAAGCCGGTCGGTCCTGCTGCTCTCTCCAGTAAGTCTTTTCTTTTCGGTGCAGATCCTCGCTTTCGCTCGCCAGATAACCACGGCATGCCAGGTGCATTAGTGAATGAGTAGAGAGCCTTGAGAGGCGTAACAGAACGGGCAGTCGCCTCAATTCTTATGCCTCTGCAGGGTTCATCGAAACGCTCTTAGCTTCTCCGAGCGCGAAAGTGAGGATTTATGTCGACGAAAAAAACCGCTGTTGCAGCCCTTTGCCTGATGCTTCTCCCCACTGCTCCTGCATTTCCGCAAGCGGAAGTCAATCCTGATCACTTCCCCGACGCGACAGACGCGCAGGTCGTACAGTTGCGTTCGGATCTCCTCGAGCCACAAGCGTATTCCTCTGAGCTGCAAGCCCAGGAGGACCAGGTCGAAGAGGCTCGTCAGGCAGCCATCTCAGCCGGCATCCAGGGCGATGGGGCTGGAACTTACGTTGACGCGTACCGCGACCAGCTAGCCGAGCTCAACCAACTCAAGGCGAAACTTAACCCGGCAACGAAATCGGTCGAAAGCGCTTCAGCAATTTTCGTCCGTCGCTAGTTGGGGAATACAAAAGAGATCAGAGGAGGCAGATCC
>JBAIYI010000826.1:0-1982 GCA_037915955.1 Terriglobales bacterium | reverse complement strand
CTCCTCGCAGCGCGGGGCGTGCTTTTCCAATCCCAAGACCGACCAGCGCGATAGCAGTCCCAGCAGCGCGCCCAGCGGGCACAAGGCGCGGCACCAGAAGCGCGTGATGCGCAGGTTGAGCGCGAGCAAGACAATAAAAATCAATCCGAGGAAAAACGCCTGCCGAAAATGCAGCTGCTTAAAGCTGAGTACAAGCTGGCCAAGGATAAAGTGCAGCACGTCGGAAGCAGAGCTTAGTATGCCGTTGTGGCTGCGATAGAGGGCGTCCAGCGCCGCGTTCAGAGCGTAATTAAAGCCGGGCAGGATCGAGAGCGCCAGTGAACGCACGCTCAACGAGATGGGGTCGAGCGTGGACAGCAGTTGCGCTCCCAAGATGGCCGAAACCAGCAGCGCGATCAGGAGGTAATACTTCAGCCGCTGCCATCCCTGGTAACGGTTCGATTCCAGAAGCTGGCGGCCGCGCTTCTTCTCTGATTTGAGGTTGCCGAAAAAATGGTTCATGGCGCCCAGCGGGCAAATCCATCCGCAGAAAAAGCGGCCGAGGAACAGTGTGGGCACGATGATCAGCAGGCTCCACAGCAGGCCACGATAGAGGGAGTGGGTCGAGAGGAGGTTCGAGATCGCGACCAGCGGGTCGGATTCCAGAAACAGGCGGATGGGATAGGGCAGCCGGATGTCGCCTGTTGTGCCACGCAGGGAGCCGCGGAATTCCGCCTTGAACAGCAGGAGTAGGAACAGGCCGAAGAACACGATTTGCGAGACCCGGCGGAGCCGCGGCAGCATGAATGTCCTCTGAAATGCCGCGAGTTTAGCATGAAAGGCTCACGGGTCACGGCTTACGGCTCACGGCATCAGACTCAAGGCGCAAGCAACGTTGGCACTCGCTCATCGCGGATCGACGCCAACAACTCCAGCCTTGTGACGTAAGCCGGTGCGCCTTGGCCTGCTCACGCGCTCCGCTTCTTCTCGCGCACACGCTCGAGGTACTTGCCGCTTTTGACGTCAATGCGCACGACTTCGCCAGTAGCGATAAACAGCGGGACCTTGATTTGCAGCCCGTTATCGAGGGTGGCCTCCTTCCACGTCGTGTCCTCACCGGAATGGGCGGGCGCCGCGGTGTCGGTCACGCGCGCCTCCACGGTGGCGGGGAAGACGACGCTGATCGGCCGTGAATCGAAGAACTCGACCGGAAGCCTCATGCCGGCCTGCAGCAGGTTGGGAGAATGGCCCAGGGTCGCGAGTGGGACCTCGGTCTGTTCATAGGTCTGGGGGTGCATAAAAATGGCGTTGTCGGTATCGCTGTAAAGGAACTCCATGGTCTCTCTTTGCAGTTCCAGGTTTTCAAGGCGCTCGTCAGGACGGAAGTGCGGCTCCCACATGCGCCCGCTAGTCACGTTACGCAGCTTGAGCTTGACCACGCCACCCATCTGTCCGGCGCCCGCCTTCACGTCCACTTCCAGGACCTTGTAGACCTCGCCCTGAATACGGACTGCCATGCCGTCGCGCAGTTGCGATGCGATTGTCACAGCGACCTCCTGACCTGTCAGGCAGCCGGATTTTACCGCTGTGGCCGCGCCGATGCCACTAGCCGGCGGGAACGATTTCGAGATACACGTTCTTGCTGCTCCACACCCAGGGGATGCGGGCCAGCCAGGACTTAAGGCGGATGGCAGAACGTCCGGCCTGCTGGTCGGCGGCCAGCCGCGCAGTCGCAGAAATTGCCGGACCGAGTCGGCGCCCGCGCGCGCTGCACGCTGCGACCTCCACCTGTGGGTTGTTGCGGATCCGCTTCATCTTGCCCGAATCGCTGCGGGTCATTACATAGAGCTTGCCGCCGACCTCGGCAAACCACACCGGCGTGTATACTCCGACGCCGCTCCTGCGGAACGTGACCAGGTCGACGTAATCGTGCCCGCGCAGGGAGTTGAACTGGGTTTCGTGCATAGCAATCCGAGAATACGCCCGCGCATACAATGTCTGCC
>JBAIYI010000119.1:0-1746 GCA_037915955.1 Terriglobales bacterium | reverse complement strand
ACGGCAACGGCGAACTGCTGCACTGGTTGCAGGAACGGGACATCTCGCCGTACATGCCGCTATCTCTGTCCGGAAGGCAAACCGCTGACTTATGTAGGCGTCCACGCGGGGAACCGGGTCCACGTTTATGCGTCCACCCCGAAGCGCTGCCGCAACTGCCCCCAGAAGGCACAATGCTTCGCGTTCGTGAAAGCGCTCGATCATCGCGCGCGCCGCCGCGCTCTCCTGACTCATCCGCGCCGCCGTCGCCTGTACCCCCACAATCACACAACTGGCATTGTCGATCAGATAGTTGTCGAAGTAGCCCAGTTCGCCGGGCCGCGTGCCCGTGGCCAGGAAGGTCGCATCGGGATCGGTGGTGGAGACCTTATCTTGCTGGTGCGCCGGTTGCGGTTCCCCTTCCCCGTTCTCTTCTTCCAGTTCCGCCAGATACTGGCGAACCGTACGCTTCACCAGCGCGGCTTCGGCCAACTGCTCCCGCGGAATGCGGCGGCCATGGTTAGCATCTGCATGAATGAAGCTGCCGTCCACCGACAGGTGCTCGCCCTTCACAAGGCCTACTCGGCTGCACAGCTCCACGATCCGCTCGAACAACTCTTTAAACAAATTCGACTCTTGAAACCGTCCGTGGCGGTTCTTGGAGAACGTCGAGTGGTGCGGAATCTCCTGGTCGAAGCCCAGCCCGGTGAACCAGCGCCACGCCAAGTGCATGCGCAACTCCTCGATCAGCCTGCGCTCGCTGGTGATGCCGTACAGGTAGCCGATCAGCAGAATGCGCAGCAGCACTTCCGGATCAATCGAAGGCCGCCCCGTCTCGCTGTAGGAAGCCTTCAGCTTCTCGCGCACAAAGTCGAAGCTGACGTGGCGATCGATGAGGCGTAACAGGTGGTTCTCCGGAACCTGATCTTCCAGGCGAAAATAGTAGAACAACCCCTCCGAACGGGTCTGGTGGCCCATCATGAGCAGCAAGCCTCCGACGATGGCAAGGATGAACAGCATCAGCAGGAAGTCTGCTCTGCTTATAGCGTCCCTGCTATCGCACCTCAAGCCCTAAGTCGGAGACTTTTTCAACAGCTACTCGGCTTCTCGTGAATTACTCGCTGCCGTCCCGTTTTGGGGGCAATTCACGCTATCCCCTGTTTACACTCGTCATTCTGGAACTCAGCGAAGATTCGGCGTAGAGTGCTCATTCATCGAGAGAAATGGAAACCTTCGGCTTCATTGCGGCCCTAGTGATTCTCGTCATTGCACCGCTAGTACTCGCCGTCGTGAAAGGGAGTCGACCTCCACAGCCGCTACCCGTGAGCGAAGAAAGCGTCTTTCGGGGGAGAGAACGGCGATGGGCTGTATTGATACCGCCAATCTGTGGGGCGGCTTCCGTCATTTCCCTTCGAGTGATGGCGAAAGTAGCGGATTGGTATTCCGTGCCAGAGTGGGTTACTACCGGTGCTCACAACCAGCCGCCCGTCCCGGCTCAGGTCGCCCGCGTTTTGCTGGATGCCGCTGTCATCGTGCCGTGGTTCGTTGGAGCGTATTTCGCCTTCTTCGCCGCCCGCAGAACACGTAACATCTGGGCCCGCTCTATTGCTGTAATTGAGTTCGTGATTTGCTTTCTCGCGGGCTCTCTCTATTTGTTCGCGATGACAGTCGGTTTAGGATGATTGTCGCAAAATCCGCTTTGCACCACTTTGCGCTTTTTGTTTGCCTGGTGCACCCCCTGGCGCGAACGGACCTGCTCCGTTGTCG
>JBAIYI010000740.1:0-1543 GCA_037915955.1 Terriglobales bacterium | reverse complement strand
AAGAACGCAAGCAACCACCAGCTTTGCTGAGCGACGTGTGATGGATGCCACATCACCGCCGTCACGCTCGGCCATAGAATCGAGGCTTGTTATTCAGGAGACTCGAATTCATGAAGCGCAATTATCTCGTTCTTACGCTGGTGGTTTACGTGGGAGTTCTGGCCTTCGCCCTGCAGCATAACCAGGCGCCCGCACCTGCCCCAAAGGCGAGCGCCAAGGGTCCGGTACAGACATTTACGGGCGAAATTTCTGACGGCCAGTGCGCCAAAGCCGGTTCCCACAAAGCGGTGATGCAGAAGGCCAGCGTGAACTCGGCAGCGAACTGCGTAAAAGGCTGCTCACGCAAGTACGGATACGTGCTCTACGATCCGGCAAGCAAGAAGATCTATAAACTCGATGACCAGACAAAGCCCGCCGACTTTGCGGCCCAGAAGGTGAAGATTACGGGCAATCTGGATGGCGAGACGATCCACGTGCTTAAGATCGAGGCAGCGAAATAGCAGAAAAGCCTGTGTTTTCAATGGCATACAGCCGTCGCTGAGTGGCTGGCTCTCTCCGTATTGACTGCCAAGGTTACCTTAGGCCAGCGGCGCTACGATTTTGAGAAGAAATTAATGACCTGAGGTAATATGACCCTCACTGGCCGAAAAGTTTTATAGTTCTCCCAAGAGGCGAATCGCCGCTTCGCCCTTTCACCATGGTCCAAACAGCAGGTACTGAGCGTGGACGCAGGAGTTCGCGTGTGTTGGTGTCACTTCCGCTGGCCGTATCCGGCCAGAAAAGCGACGGCTCGCACGTGAGCGGTTCGGCGGAGACCATCCTGGTCAACCGCCACGGTGCGCGTATCCGGTCAACGGTTCCCCTGGAGCCGCAGATGGAAGTTCGCGTGGCCATGCTGGCGCCATACAAATGGCGTGTCGGGCAGGTGGTGTGGGCGGATAACGAACACACCGAATACGGAATTGAGCTGCATCGCCCGGAGAATTTCTGGGGGATTTATTTTCCTCCAGAGGACTGGGAACTGGGAGTTCCCAGTGTCACGGTATACGGCGGGCCGCCCAGCAGCGGCGCCAGCCAACCCCGAAGCGCGCAAAAGAAAGAGCCCGAAACTTCGTCCGGGCCGGAGCCTCTGCACATCCCGGATGGCGGCACCATAGCCATCCTCCGCGGCATCGCCAATAACGGCATGCCGTTCCAGGAGCGTGATCTCATCCTTCCCATCGGTGACCGCCACGCCACCATGCTGATTGGACCCCTGGTTGAACTAGGGTCCAAGCTTAGCGTGATCTTCAGCAAGACGTGCGTTGAAGACGCGGTGGTGACCGCAGTCTCACACAGCCGCGAGTACGACCGCTGGCGTATCTGGATGCAGTTTTCGCGCGCCCTGCTGATCAGCCGCCACGACGCCTGAGGTTGCGGCGCGGCGCTGATTCACCTAGCAAATTCTTCCTGACCCGCCGGTGCTTCGGTATACTCTTGCGTTACTTCCGCCACAGGAGTTCCCCAACTTGATGAAGCGAGCGTTCCTGTACGTTCTCGTCCT
>JBAIYI010000203.1:0-5760 GCA_037915955.1 Terriglobales bacterium | reverse complement strand
AAAAAAGAAGAGCGCGAAGAAGAAATAACAACTCTTCACCGAATCAAAAAACCAAAAGGGGACGCGAACGAAGCGTCCCCTTAGTTTTTTCCGGGCCACGCCTCCCTGCCGGCTCTCTGCGTAATCTTCCGCCTTAACTTGCAGGCGACAGTGTCACGCGATGATTCTTCGCGATGGGAGGAATGCGACCGCAAAGTCGTAATAAAATCGCTCAGGGCCATATGAGTCTTCTCCCCATCCTTTATCTGTTGCTCGGCGCGGGCATCGGCTGCGCAATTGCATGGCTGGTCTTCCGCTCCAATTCCAGCGTGCTCAACACGCGATTGACTTCCGTGCAGCAGGACCTTGCGCTGGCGCGAGCCGAAGCGGCAAAGTTCACCAGCAACAATGCCGAGATGACCAAAGCCGTCGCCCGGCTCGAGGCAACACTGGCGCACGAGCGCAAGGCCAATGAAGAGAAGCTGGAACTGGTGAACCGGGCGACCGAGGAACTGCGGGAGGCCTTTCGTGCGCTCTCCGCTGACGCGCTCAAGAGCAACAATCAGGCTTTCCTGGAGCTCGCCCGCACTAGTTTGGAAAAATTCCAGAGCCAGGCCAAAGGCGATCTGGAGTTGCGAGAGAAGGCTGTCGCCAACCTGGTGGCCCCAATTGGCGAGTCGTTGCGCAAAGTAGACGAGCAGATCCGGCAAATCGAGAACTCACGCAGCCATGCTTACGGTGAACTGTCGCAGCAAGTCCGGTCGCTCATCACGACCCAGGAAAAACTTCAGGCCGAAACGGGGAACCTTGTGAAAGCGCTGCGCGCTCCCACCGTCCGCGGGCGCTGGGGAGAGATACAGCTGCGTCGCGTGGTGGAGATCGCAGGTATGCTGCCTTACTGCGATTTTGCGGAGCAGGAAACGGTGAACACGCCGAACGGCAGAATCCGCCCCGATCTCGTAGTCAAGCTCCCCGGTGGAAAGACAGTGGTTGTGGATGCGAAGACGCCTCTGGCCGCATATCTCGATGCCCTTGAGGCAAGCGATGAAGACGTGCGTCGCTCTAAGCTGGCCGAGCATGCCAACCAGGTGCGCACGCACCTTACCCAGCTCAGTTCCAAGGGATACTGGGAGCAGTTTGAGGCCACGCCGGAGTTCGTGGTCATGTTCCTGCCGGGCGAGACATTCTTTAGCGCCGCGCTGGAACAGAACCCGACCCTGATCGAATACGGCGTGAGCCAGCGCGTCATCCCAGCCTCACCCACAACTCTCATTGCTCTACTCAAGGCCGTGGCTTACGGCTGGAATCAGGAAAAACTGGCGCGCAATGCCCGCGAGATCAGCGCACTCGGCAAAGAACTTCACGACCGGCTTCGCAGTCTGGCAACGCACGTGGAAGGCATTGGCAGGAACCTGGATCGCGCCGTTGAGTCTTACAACAAAGCTGTGGGCTCGCTGGAAAGCCGCGTCATGGTTTCGGCGAGGAAATTTGTCGAACTGGGTGCGCCCGTGACCGATGAAATCCAGACCATTGGGCTGATTGACACAACAGCGCGTAATCTCACGCTGGAATTCGACGATTCTGAGAACGTCGTCGAACTCCCGTCGGCTGAGGAAACAGATCGCTCCACTTCGAAGCGCAAAGCGTCCGGAGCAACAGACTAAAGGTGCGTCCCCGCGGCTTTCTTCTCTTGGTCTGGTGTAAGCGTCTTTGTGGGGATGAAGACGCGCTGCTCGGTCTCCGGGCACAGCTTCTGGTAGTCGCACCAGCGGCAGTGGCGTCCGGGATTGGGATCGAACTGCCCTTCGGCAATTCCCGCAGCCACCTGAAGGATCTGCGCCTTTGACTTTTCCAGAGCGGCCGGCGTGCGCGAGCTTACAACTTCTTCATTGCCCTGCAGGTTCACCAGCACCAGTTCTTGCGGCACGAAGCCCATCTGGCGGGCGCCCATTGCGTAGATGGAAAGCTGCAGGCTCTCGTCGGCGAAACGCTTGTCTTTGGGCGCTCCCGTTTTGTAATCGACCACTCGGACCACGTTATCGTTTACGCGATCGAGCCGGTCCATGCGGCCGACAACTTTCTGGCGGTCAATCGTGAATTCGAACTTGACTTCCGCTGCAATCACTTCAAACGAACCCCGCGGCCGCGAGGCGAGCAGAGCGCGAATTTGCTCTTCGCCCTGCTTCTCATAGAGCTCTCTCTGCACCGGATCGTCCACCACAGCTTTGTTGAACTCGGTTCTGAACGCGGCAACAACTTCGTCGATCGAGAGTTCAGCCGCGTGCGGCGCCGGATCGTAATACTGGCGCAGGACCGTATGAATCGCAGCGCCATACTGCATATTGACGGCCGCCTCCCCGGGAATTCTCCAGTCGCGCTCCAGCTTGAATTTCAGCGGACAAGTTGAATAGCTCTCTACGGAATGTGCGCTGAGCGCAAGTTCGTCTCTCTTGAACGCAGGCGGCAGGAGCATCCATGTGCTTACAGGCGAACGTTCCACCTGTGCAGGCGGCAAAGCATTCTCCGGACGGCGGCTCTCCCTGTTGTTGAGTGCTGCCGCAACGCTCCGATCACTCAGCAGCGGACGAAGGAATCCGGGCGGTGTGCGGTCCTTGCCCCTGCCGAAGCGCGAATGCATGGCCAGACGGTCACGCGCGCGCGTGATCGCGACATAGAAGAGCCTCCGCTCTTCCTGTTCATTCACCTCTTTGCTGTCACCGACCACAATGGAACTGCGCAATGCGGGCGGGAACTCAAATAAGGGCTCCTTGTATATGGTCGGAAAGCCGGGCGAGATCACGCGCAGCAGCCACACATGATTGAACTCCAGCCCTTTGGCGGCATGCACGGTCATCAGGCGAACTGCCTCAGGGTTCTTTTCTTCTTCCTCTAGCATTTCCGATTCGGAGCGCAGAGGAATCACCCCTCCTCCTTCCTGAAACAGCTCCATATATTGGAGGAAGGCAAAAAGTGACCGGTCGCTCACAAACGCCTTCTGCTCCCATTCGTTCACAAAACGCAGCAGGGCCTTCACCGCAGGGTCACCCTTGGGAAAATTGAATTGCAGCGCCAGATATTCGAATGCGCCGGCAGCGCTGAGCTTCTGCGCCCTGATGAACTCGCGGGCGTCGCTCAGGGCCGTGAGCACTCGCTTTCCGGAAGGAATTGTTTGCAGAACGCTCTTGAAGGTCTTATCCCGTCCGGCGACGGCGAGCCTGGAACGAAGTTCGTCGGGTGAGATTGCGAATTGCGGAAGGGCACAGACGCGGAACACGCTGTCGGCATCGTTGTCATTCATCGTCGCCCGGATCACCGCCATGTAATCGCGCGCCACAGGTGTTTCCAGCACACCGATCCCCCGTACGACGAAGGGGATATCTCGACGGGCAAGCTCCTCGATGATCTTTTCCCTGTGTGCATGTGACCGGTACAGCACGGCAAAGGTGAGCCGCTCTTTGGGCGGCTTGTTCTGCTTCAGGCGGGCGATCTCCTCGGCGATGTCAACGGCTTCATGTGGATCGGTTGAGCTCAGTACGACATCCACCGGATCATCGAAGATCAGCTTTCCCTGCTCCTGCTCCCGGCGATCGCGACCGGATTCGAGCGGACTGCGCTGGAACCTTATGTGCGCGCTGATCGGGCGCACCGGCGGATTGGGTTGAATGGCAGAATAGGCGACGCGCAGGATGTTCCCCCGCGAGCGTTGGTTCTCGTCGAGAATGACAGCACGCGTGGCCGGGAAGCGATGCTGGAAGTCTTCGAACGCCGCGCTCGATGCGCCACGGAAACGGTAGATAGCCTGATCAGGATCGCCGACGGCGAAGATGTTCTGATCGGAGCCGCCCAGCAATTCCGCCAGGCGGATGTTGCTGGAGTTGCAGTCCTGGAATTCGTCGATCAGGATGTACCGCGCGCGGGCGCGCTCTTCTGCCAATAACGTTTCGCTTTCCTGCAGCAGGCCAACCGCGCGGCTGATCATCATGCCGAACGTCCCGAGATTCTGCTGGTCAAAGAGCCGGAGGCTATTCGAATAAACACGCGCAATCTCCTGCCAGCGGGCTACGATCTCGTCTTCTCCAAGCCGGTCCAGCTCTTTGGTACGGCAGTTTCTTGGCAATGGCGACCCGGGCTGCAGCGTGTTCACATAACCGGAAAACTTTTCCGGGCTGATCAACTCTTCATGGCAGCGGTCAAATAAGTCCTTCAGGTCATGCAGAAATTGGCCAACGTCAGAAGGTTTGATGAAGCGCTCCAGGCCAAGCTCAGCAATGTTCTGGCGCAGGAAGACGTAAACGTCTTCCGGAAGCAGGAGAGAGAAGTCGCGCTTGCAGCGGTGCAGGATTCCTAAACAGTAGGAATGAAAGTTGCCGGTCCCGATGGCGGCTTTGCGGTTGAGTCGGCGCTCCACCCGTTCCCGAAGCTCGTTGGCGGCATTCTCAGTAAACGTGATGGCCAGGATTTCGTCTGGCCGCGCGTGCCCGGCCTCAATCAAGTAGGCAATGCGCTCGACCAGAACAGTGGTCTTGCCGGTTCCCGCTCCTGCCAACACCAGCAGTGGCCCGGTGATGTGTTCAATGGCTTCTCTCTGCTTCGGGTTGGGTTCGAACCTTGCCGTCACCATGCGTTACAGAGCATTATGACACGAAAATTAGGCGAACCGACAAAGCCGCGACTCAATTTTCTGAGGATTTGCTGTGGAAGATGAGCTGCTTACAGATTTGGATGCGTCGAGCTCTTCCGAGCACTTCGGGCACGTGCTCGGTGACTGAACTTGTTCCCTGCCCACCACAGGAGATAGGCGATGAGCGTGACTGCAAGAAACTCCATCTGATGGAAAAACCATTTCACTTCTGGAGAAGCGAAATCTCCATCGAACGCCACCACAATCGGCATGAGGACTAAAATAAGCACCAGCGCGGTAGCCACAAGCGCTAGAACATCCCGCACGGGCCGCCCGGCCTTCCTGGCGAACCACGCGATTACAGCAACCACCAGACTACAGAATGCCAGCGTGATGGCCAGCGCGTCCCAATTGATGCTGTACCTCAGATTTTCCATTATTCGCTCCCCTGGAGCAGGTAGAGACTCATTCCAGTTCTGCAAACGCCACGCTCGCCGCCGCAATTGCCGCAGTCTCAGCGCGAAGGATGGTGTGCCCCAGTGACGCCGATGCCCAGCCGCCTGCAGCGAACAAATCCGCCTCTTCCGGGGTCCAGCCGCCCTCCGGGCCAAAAGCCATCGCTAATGGCGTGCGCTTTCCGGCAAGAGCTGCCTTCAGCGAAACGCTGCCTTCAGTCTCAGAAAGAACAATGCGCGATTCTTCATTGCCGCCAAGCGCCTTTTTCAGCTGCTCGGGAGCCGTGATCTCTGGTGGCGCTGCGCGTCGCGCCTGCTGCGCGGCTTCACGGACGATCTTGCGCCAGCGCTCCACGCGCGCATCGGCGGCCTTCACCAGATGATGTCCGCTCCGCGTGGCGATCACCGGCACGATCCGCATGACGCCCAGTTCTGTAAGCTTTTCCAGCGCCCACTCCATGCGGTCAAACTTGAAGATGGAAAGATAAACTGCGATCTCCGGTAGTGACTCGCTCTCGACTTCTTCACCCAGATGAAACTCCACTTTGTCCACGGTCGCAGACATAATCGTGCCCAGCCGCACGACTCCGTTTGCCGCAACATCGAACTGCTGGCCTGCTTCGGCGCGCAGCACACGGAAGAGATGGGTTGCGTTTTGTCCGAGAAGAAAGGCGTGGTCGCCTTCCACACGGTCGGCGATCCAGC
>JBAIYI010000145.1:0-2052 GCA_037915955.1 Terriglobales bacterium | reverse complement strand
CGCAACGCGTTCACCAGCGTACGCGGTTCGATCTGGAGATGATGAAGTCGGTAGGCTATTGCCACGGGATTGAGAACTATTCGCGGCATTTCTCCGGACGCAAGCCGGGAGAGCCGCCGCCGACGCTGCTGGATTACGTGCCGCGCGATTTCATCATGTTCATTGACGAATCACACCAGACGGTGCCGCAGCTTCACGCCATGTGGCATGGCGACCGGTCGCGCAAGGAAAACCTCATCCAGTACGGCTTCCGGCTGCCTTCGGCGCTGGATAACCGTCCGCTGAAGTTCGAAGAGTTTGAGGAGCGGGTGAATCAGGTGATTTATGTTTCAGCCACACCCGGTCCGTATGAGCTGACCAAGGCGGCCGGCGTGGTAGTGGAGCAGATCATCCGGCCCACAGGGCTGGTTGATCCTCAGGTGGAGATTCGGCCGGTGAAAGGCCAGATTGACGACCTGTTGCATGAGATTCGCGATCGCGTGAAGAAAGGCGAGCGCGTGCTGGTGACCACGCTCACCAAGCGCATGGCCGAAGACCTGGCCGAGTATTACGCCGAAGTAGGCGTGCGCTGCCGCTACATGCATTCAGAGGTCGAAACGCTTGAGCGAATCAAGCTGTTGCGCGATCTACGCAAAGGCGAGTATGACGTGCTGATCGGAATCAATCTGCTCCGAGAAGGGTTGGATTTGCCCGAGGTGTCACTGGTCGCCGTGCTGGACGCGGACAAAGAAGGTTTTCTGCGGTCGAGCGGCTCGCTGATCCAAACGATTGGACGCTGCGCACGCAACGTGAATGGGCGCGCGATTCTCTACGCGGACCGGATGACGGACTCGATGAAGCGGGCGATTGACGAGACCGATCGCCGGCGCGCGATTCAGGAGGCATACAACTCCGAGCACGGGATTGTGCCGCAGACGATCATACGGCCGGTGGCGATGTCACTGGCGGGAATCGCGGAGGCTGACTACGTGGACCTGACGCAGGAAGCCGACGGGATTCCCGACTTCAAGTCGCAGGAAGAGCTGGATGAGTTTATCGGAAAACTGGAGAGCGATATGCGCGAGGCGGCGAAGAAGTTCGAGTTCGAAAAGGCTGCCAAGCTGCGCGACCAGGTACGGGAGTTGAGGACGAAGGAGTTTCTGTTTACTTAGCCGAAGCTGTGGCGCCGGCCTGAACAGGATCGAATATGTGGAGCACAGGAAGAACTTCGAAGTCATTATCGCAACCACGGCGGAAGGCGAGGCAGGATGGGTTTACGTATTTGGGCAAGCGATTCCGGATTTCGGATTGACTGTCGTAAAGGAGTTCCCGGGCTGTGAGGATTTTATTGGGAGGGGTGAGATTTCTGAGGCACACGCCGGATTTGCAGTCTTTCATATCGGCGGTTTGCTTCAGCATGAGCTGCGGCTTGTTCTGCCGCCATATGGTAATGAGCACTGTTTCTGCGACACCATTGTGCAGCGAAACAAAGGCTCCGAGTTCATTGTTAGGGGCAAGATGAAGGCTGCTCAGAAAAGCATTGCGCGACTCGAAGTGATAGATACAGGTCGCGCCCGAACACATAGGCTCCTGCTTCTGGAAAAAGGGGCGGGCGAGCAAGTCGGACTCGGTGGTCTCACCGATGGTGATTCCGTTCAGGTCGTTGAGCGCTCGGCTGAACTGTTTGACCGGAGCATTGATTTCGTAACGTGCAAAGGCGTAGCCGACGAGGAGAGCGAGCACGACTGCGATGATAAGTATGGCTGTTTTCATTTTGATAGCCAAAGAATGCAGCAGAACTGGAGTTTTGCAAACATCTTTTCTGGTTCGGCAGTGAGACGCGGCATGCCGCGTCTCTACGCTGCGATTATTGCCTGGCGCGGAAGTATAGCCGCCAGTTCGGAAATAGATATTGACCTACTTTTCTCCGGTGCTCTTCTTCGCAGCGGCATTTGCCTTTGCCGGCGTGCTAACCGTTTTCGGCTCGGGGATGCCGGTGATTTCCGTGAGACGTTTGGTGAGTTCGGGACGCTTCAACGCGCCTTCACTGCGGGCAACGATCTGGCCTTTTTC
>JBAIYI010000733.1:0-3928 GCA_037915955.1 Terriglobales bacterium | reverse complement strand
AGCTGCTCGAATCGCAGGATAAGTTCGTCATCACCGCGCGAGGCATTGACGCATTGTTATTTGAAGGTGCGCAGCAGAATGGTTACATCAAGATCACCGTTCCCGCCCTGCAGCAGCGCCAGGCGATCGAACGGATATGGCTGGCTGGAGGTGAAGTCCTTGCGGTGAATCCGATCCGCCGAACTCTTGAGGATCTCTTTGTCGAGCTGGCTAACCAGAACGGCGGCAAAAGCAAAGGCCCGAACGGAGGCGCAAAGCCGTGAAGCCATTGTCTCGGGCGTTGATGGTGATCCTGGGTGTTGCCGGCCTCTGCGCCGGGGCCAAACCGCCGCGTTGGAGCGTTGACCTGGAGCGCCAGTACGGGCTTCAGCGTTTCGACCGCCCCGTGAGCGCCCCATGGACCGGCCAGGAAGGCGTCCTCTTTTTGACTCCAGACCAGGTATTGGTCTATCAGGTGAACCGTCTGTCGCAGGCGCCTGCCTTGAAATCCCGCAACGCGGCCGGCGGGTCCGGCAACTTCATGCTGGAAATCAGGGTTTTCGCCGCGGGCGATGGTCATCTCATCCGCAGCCTGCGCCTGCCCACCAACGCTGAGCTCTCTTCTGTGCATCCGCTCAAAAGCGGCAAGTTGCTGGTGCGCACAGGTGACATTCTTTATATTTACTCCGCCGATTTCACTGAGCTCCTGCACAGGTCTTTGCCGATCCTTCACAAGGCCCCGCGTGAGAGCTGGCAGCTCGCGGTATCACCATCCCGCGACCAGATCGTGCTGGTACACTCGCAGATCTTTCATGCGCCACAGTTCCTGATGGATGGCACCACCATCACAGAAGGTGAAAGCAAGGCCGACGTTGAATTTGTTGACCCGCAGACGCTCACGAGCGGCAAGAGCTTCCACCTGGACCATACACTCGCGTTCTGGGCCGCGGTTGACAACTTCCTCATCAGCAGCGATCCCGCGCACTCCTACAGTCGCGGGGAACTTGGAATCCTGGATGAAGAAGGCAAGTGGACGCCGCTCACCAGCGAAGTGAAGATTGACCCGCACGATTGTCCGTTCGACCTGCAAGCCGCAGGTCACCACACGGTAGCGCTGTTCGGGTGCGGACGCATCATCGTGCTTACGTCCGAAGGCAAGGTCCTCTATCAGCATTCCGAACCGGAATGCCGCTTCACGTCCGCCACAGCCAATTCGGAATTCCTGGCCGTGCAATGTGATCGCTATCGCCTGGCAACCGCAGCTCCCGGAGCTTCGGGATTCACGGTGGCGAAGCCCGACCACGTTGAAGTGCATGACATCGATAAGCGCAAGCACGTTTTATCGCAGAGATTCCGGACGGCAAAGGTGAGCTATGCGGTATCTGAGCGCGGCGCCCTTGTCATTGCAGACGGCCCCAGCCTCACCCTACGGACGGGGGAGGAATAGCGACGGTGAAGCCTGTCTTCCTCATCGGCCTGAATTTCCTGCGCACGCAATGGCTCGTGGTAACCGTGATGGCCATTTACATGGTGGTGATCTCAGGCTTTTTCGCGCTCCATGAGGAGCGCCAGGAGATAATTTTCTACCTGCAAATCCACGCCATCTACATAGTATTTCTTGGCATGGTGGTGGCCGTTTCAGCGATTTACACGGAGCGGCGCACGCGCCGAATTCTGGCCGTGCTCTCGAAGGGAATCCATCGCTGGCAATACATTGCGGGCCTGCTTAGCGGCTGTGCCATGATGTCGGCTATTCTGGGCCTGCTTCTCGGCGCGATTACCACATGGATGTGTGAGCGGGTCGGCTACCCCACCCGGAGTCTTCCCTTACTGGTGCTGGATGTTTTCCTGGGCGCAATTGCTGCTGCCGCCGTGGCCCTGTTTTACTCGGCGTTCTTGCACCCTCTGCTGGCAACCGCGGCAACTTCTGTAACACTCGTGCTGCCTTTTATCCTGGGTGCGCCTTATGCGCGAGCCAGCCAGTTGCTCTTCCCGGTGATGGGTCTCGCCAATATGGTGCAGAGATTCAATTTTCAGCTCTTGCGTAACGGATGGTCGCTCGCTACGGCCGAGATCGTGTGGATCGTTGTCTTCTGGGCTGCTGCGGCAGCGGTTTTTTCCCGTCGCGATGTGACTATTTCACCGGAGTAGTTGGCTGTAATGCGGGCTTCATCTGCAGTTCCGCTGCACGGGTCGCTTGCCCGGGTGAAAGGTCAGCAGCTCCAAGCTTCGTCTTGTTCAGTACTCTGTCCGGCACAACACCCAGCCAGATGGTCGCAATCGCCGCAATCACCAGCGCCAAGCGCATAGAAGGTGTCGCGGGGGCGGGCGGCTCGGCTACCGTTTGCTCACGCATGTACATCATCACGATCAAACGGAGGTAGTAATAAGAAGCCACTGCGCTGTTGACAACGCCGATGATGATGAGCCAGTTCATCGCGTTGGTGTGGGCCGTCATGGCAGCACTGAACACGTAAAACTTGCCCCAGAAGCCTGCCGTAGCCGGGATTCCGATCAGCGAAAGCAGGAAGATGGTGAGCGTAAAAGCCAGCAGGGGAGAGCGCTTGCCCAGTCCGGCGTAATCGTCGAGTGAAACGTAACGCTCACCGTTCGCGGCAAAGTGGCTGACCACCGCGAACGCGCCCACGTTCATTGCTGCATAAGAAGCGGTGTAGAAGATCGCTGCCGATATTCCGATATCGTTCTGTGCCGCGAACGCCACCAGCAGATAACCTGCGTGCGCGATGGACGAATAGGCCAGCATGCGTTTTACGTTGTTCTGGATCAGCGCGCCGAAATTACCGATCGTCATTGACAGCGCGGCAGAAATCCAGATCAGCGCGAACCAGCCGGTGCCGGTCGTGGCAAAGAGTACGCGCAGAAGCACGGCAAACGCTGCCGCCTTCGGACCAGTGGACATCAGCGCCACTACAGGTGCTGGCGCGCCCTCATAGACATCCGGAGTCCACACATGGAACGGTGCAGACGCGACCTTGAATCCCAGCCCAACGATCATCAGAGCCGTGGCCACTGATGCGAGAACGCCAACATTGCCGGCTGCCAATGCTTCGCGGATCTTGAGAATGTCGGTTGAGCCGGTAGCCCCGTACATCAGCGCTACGCCGTAAAGGAAAAAGGCCGTCGCGAACGAACCCAGCAGGAAATATTTGATTGCCGATTCAGTGCTCGACGCGGTACGGCGGCGATAACCGGCCAGAATGTAGGTCGAGATGGAAGAAATTTCCAGCGCGATGAAGATCAGCACCAGTTCAATAGCCGACGACATCAGCGTCATGCCCACGGTGCCGAACAGGATCAGGCCATAGTATTCACCGCTGTTGATCTTCTGCGTGTCCAGGTATTCGAGCGAAGCGAGAATGCAGACGGCTGAGATCGCCGGGATCAGCATGTGGAAGAACAGGGCAAAGTTATCCACCCGCACCATGCCGAACCATCCCGGTGCGCCGAAGGAAGGATCGCGGGCCAGCCATGCCATCTGGCAGGCGGTGGCGGCCATGGCAGCAATCGTCCCCAGCAGCGAGAGGTAACCAAGCGCGCGGCGGCTGGCGCCCGGCTTGAAGAACGGGTCCAGCATCATCACCGCGATGCCGAACACGGTCAGCACCAGTTCCGGCAGGATGCGTATGTACTGATCAATGGAAATCGGGTTCATCTATTTCTGTCCACCAGCCGAAAGGTTGGTTGCTGCGGGAGCTACCCGCGTCTGCGAAGCCTGTGAGATCGTGCCGGCAACCGCCGGATCGATCGATTTCATCCAGTAGGGCGAAATCACCCCCATGACCAGCGCCATCACCGCCAGCGGCCACAGCGAAATCTGTTCGCGCCCGCCAATGTCCGGTAGCGTCTTGTTCTCGTCGTGCTGGATCGGGCCGTAGAAAACCTTCTGGTACATCCACAGCAGGTAGCAGGCGCCCCAGATCACGCCGCT
>JBAIYI010000136.1:0-3988 GCA_037915955.1 Terriglobales bacterium | reverse complement strand
GCCATGAAGTTCACGTTGTCGGTGAGATCCTTCCAAGTACCGGCGACACCGGGCACCTGAGCCTGACCGCCCAGCTTCCCTTCGGTGCCGACTTCGCGCGCCACGCGCGTCACTTCGCCGGCGAAGGCGTTCAGCTGGTCCACCATCGTGTTGATGGTGTTCTTGAGCTCCAGAATTTCGCCCTTCACGTCCACCGTGATCTTGCGCGACAAATCGCCTCTGGCTACGGCAGTCGTAACTTCGGCGATGTTACGAACCTGGCCGGTAAGGTTGCCGGCCATGGAGTTCACCGAGTCGGTCAAGTCTTTCCACGTTCCGGCGACGCCGGGCACGTTGGCCTGACCACCCAGCCTGCCTTCCGTTCCAACTTCGCGGGCCACGCGGGTAACCTCACCGGCAAACCGGTTGAGCTGGTCCACCATGGTGTTGAGGGTTTCTTTGAGCTGGAGGATTTCACCACGGACGTCCACGGTGATCTTGCGGGAGAGGTCGCCGCCGGCAATGGCGGATGCCACCTCGGCGATGTTTCTCACCTGGCCGGTGAGGTTGGAGGCCATAAAGTTGACGTTATCCGTGAGATCTTTCCACGTTCCGGCCACACCGGGCACCTGCGCCTGGCCGCCGAGCTTGCCTTCGGTTCCCACTTCGCGGGCCACACGCGTTACTTCGCCGGCGAAGGCGTTCAGCTGGTCCACCATGGTGTTGATGGTGTCTTTCAGTTCCAGAATTTCTCCCTTCACGTCCACCGTGATTTTGCGGGAGAGGTCGCCGCGGGCCACCGCTGTGGTGACCTCCGCGATGTTTCTTACCTGGGCCGTGAGGTTTCCGGCCATGGCGTTTACCGAGTCGGTGAGATCTTTCCACGTACCGGCCACGCCGGGCACCACGGCCTGGCCGCCGAGCTTGCCGTCAGTACCGACTTCGCGGGCCACGCGCGTGACTTCTGACGCGAACGAACGCAGCTGGTCCACCATGGTGTTGATGGCTTCTTTGAGCTGCAGAATTTCACCGCGCACATCCACCGTGATCTTGCGCGAGAGGTCGCCGCTAGCCACGGCGTTGGTTACCTCGGCGATGTTACGCACCTGACCGGTCAGGTTTGAGGCCATGGAGTTCACCGAATCGGTGAGGTCCTTCCACGTACCGGCTACGCCTGGCACCATGGCCTGGCCGCCGAGTTTTCCGTCAGTTCCCACTTCGCGGGCCACGCGCGTAACTTCCGAGGTGAACACGCTCAGCTGCTGAATCATCGTGTTCACGATGTTCGCCGAGCGAAGGAATTCGCCTTCCAGCGGACGCCCATCCACGTCCAGCCGTACCGTCTGCGTCAGGTTGCCCTGGGCCACTGCGGCAATGGCGCGCGTGACTTCCGTGGTGGGACGCAGCAGGTCTTCCGTGAGCGTGTTGATGTAGCCTTCCATCTCGCCCCAGGATCCCTTGAGCTGGTGGAAACGGACGCGCTCGCGCGTCTTACCTTCCTTACCCACTGCCTGACCCACGCGCTTAAGCTCGCCCGCCATCTGCTGGTTGGCCGAGACAATCGAGTTGAAAGTATCAGCGATCTTGCCGGTCAAACCGGTCCATGATCCAGGCAGGCGAACCGAGAAGTCGCCATCCTGCATGCGCTGCAGGCACGCCAGGATCACGCTCAGGTCTGCTGCGGGCGGCTCGGCGAGGCTTACATTGTGGCCGTTGCCTGAGCCCGCAACCTTGCCTGGCGCAGCGGCCGCTGCTTGCGTCGCTGATCCAGCGGCGGAACTGGGATTATTCCTCTTCATTACTCTCTGTCTCCTGAAACAGGCAGGTGGAAGGGCTCGGCTATGGAAAACTGGGAAGACTCACCGGAAAAAATCCGGCGGGTATGGGGGAGTGGTGGGACAGCACCCTCGATCGTTGGCCAGAACATGCTGGGGCACCTATACAGGGGATTACTGGAAAAAAGACTGCCGAATACGTGTGATTTCCAATGAGACTACACAATTGCCGAGCAGCTGAAAACAGAACTTTCTTCGTAACACGAGCGATGAACGGGGCGAACACCACTTGCAAAGACTTAGAAGGTTTGATGCTGGCCTGAGCTGCTGAGTTGGCTGAGCGATTCCGGTTCGATTGCTCCCGCAACCGGAACTTACCGTGGTGGCAATCTGGGGCATCGTGTTCCTCATGATGTAGTGATCCTGAAGGGCGAGCGCTTCCCCCACTGCTCGAAATGCGCTGACTCGGTTTTGTTCGACCTCATCCATTCGGCGCCTGACCTCTACCGCCACGTGACGCACAGGCTTTACGAGCTGCCGGTTCTCGAACACGAAGCCGAAAAGACCAACGAACGCGCCCGTTAACGGAGTCGATCCGCCTGTCTGCCTTCTCTGCCCTGAAAAAGCATCCTGTCGACACTCCAGGATCTCTTCCACAGTCTCTCCTCCTGAAGGACCCATCCCGAACAACTGCGGAGCCGAGCTTGCGAGGTGAGCAGGAGGAGGGATCTGCTCCGCTGCCGCTTCGCGTGAGCCCAGATCACACCCTTTTTCATGCTTCCGTGTGGGATGAACCTCCCATGCTCGACTGCGGTCATCGCCATTGCACTCTCCAAAGTTTGCAAACCAGTAACCCTTAGTACCCCCACCCCCTATTTTTTCGGCGTTTTATTGCAAGCGCAGCTACTTAGCTCGTTTTGACCCTTGGGTCACCCAACGTTTTCCACTGGGTCACCCAGAGTTTTCCACAGGGTGACCCAAGCTTTTTCTTGCGTCACCCAAGCGTCGGATCATCCCCAGGGAACATGCTTTAGGTTTACTATTTCGCTAATAGTCCGACCGTGCAGCTAATGGCCAATTACGAATTGCTATTTGCTGGTTGTCAAAGATCGGCACACCACCGCGCGCGGCTGGCGCTCAAGGCATACATATTTGCCTTTCTTTCGTATTGCTGTCAAGGGCCCAGAACAACCGCTCGATCGTGGCGCAAGTTGGCGTACCCGCATCTCACCCGGGACACATTGCGCAAATCTGCTTTTCTGGACTAAGCTGCTGCTCACCAACCGGAGAAAATTCCCTTATGTCCACGGGCGCGGCAGCCACGCGGCAGACCATCCTTTGTGTGGATGACAATGAAATCCATTGCTACGCCATTACGCGCTCACTCGAGCATTGTGGTTATGCCACGCTCATTGCGCGCACCGGTACGGATGCCGTTGCCCAGACCCGCTCAAGCAAAGTTGACCTGGTATTGCTCGACATAAACCTGCCGGACATTGACGGCTTCGAAGTTTGCAAGCGGATCAAGTCTGATCCCCAGACCAGCAGCATCCCCGTGGTCTTCCATACCGGCAGCAGCGCGAATGCCAGCGCCAGCCTGCGGGCCGAAATCGTAGGCGGCGCGGCCTTTCTGACCATCCCGGTGGACCGGGACGAATTGATAACCGTCATTGAGGGCTGCCTGAAACGCGGTAAAGCGAACTAGGCGCCATCTTACGAATCAGCGGGCAAGCTCCTCGATCACCGCCTTCATACCCGAAACGACGCGCGCCATGCGGTCGTAATCCAGCGTCTCCGGCGTGTCGGAAGGAAGGTGGTAATGCGGATTCCGGAACGGAGCTGTGTCGGTGACCATGATTGCCGGGTAGCCCTGCTCCCAAAACGACCACTGGTCGGACCATGAGACTCCGGTAATCGCCGCGGGAGCTGCGGCGCCTTCCACGGGAAACTTCACCGATTTGCGAAACGCGCCCACAGCCTGCCGTATGAGAGCCGCCGAAGCAATATTGCCAACTATGGCGATGAAATTCCCCTTCTTCGGATATAGGGACCCCAGCACTGCCGGGTATTGCTGGCTTCCCTCCTGGTCCGAATACATCCCGATCGTTTCCAGAGAGATGGCCGCAACCACGTTCTCACCACGGCGCTTCAGCTCTTTGGCGTAGGCCAAACTTCCCATGTTCTCGGTCTGAAACCATGGCGGCTCTTCGTTCACAAAGGCAACAAAACGCACC
>JBAIYI010000277.1:0-7675 GCA_037915955.1 Terriglobales bacterium | reverse complement strand
CTTTCAGTAATACTTTCGGCACAATTTCAGCTCTGCTTTTCGCCCACCCCAGCCTGAACAGCGCCTGAAATTGCTGAAGTCTCCCGGCTCGAACAGACGGACCCAGTAAAAATCTCGAATCTTGTGGAGTAAGACCATGCGCATCACTCCCTCGCGTGTGCTCTACGCGACCCTGCTGTCTGCTGTCTTCTTTCTGGCCTCAACAGCCTTCGCCCAGGACCCTCAACCAACGCCCACGCCTACTCCGGACGTTTCTGCTTCTCCAACGCCAACGCCTGACCCCACGGCTGCCAATGACGACGCAAATCCTGCGCTGCCCGCCGCAAACCCGGAACAGGATCGCATTGATCTCGACGCCGATACGGACAGCGCCGATCTGCCTTCATTCTTCAAAGGTTCCATCGATACGGAAGATTATCTGCGCATGCGCAATGCCCATAACCGCCGCCTGCGCGGGCTGATGGATCCCCAATACGCTCCTTGGCGACGCAATGGCGCAATTGGCGCCATGCGCTGGAGTGAGCGCCAATTACAACAGGCAGCCTCACAGGGTCCGTCTATCCCTGATCCGAATTTTGTAGGTCCGGTTTCTCCTCAAGCGCCGGCACCCTCGTTGCCTGCCAGCTTGCTGCTTCCGTGGACTCCGCTCGGCCCCGCGCCGATCCCGAACGGCCAGACCACAGGAGTAAGTCAGGCGGTAAGCGGACGCGTGACCGCAATCGTGATTCATCCCACAAATGAAAACATCGTTTACGTGGGAACGGCCCAAGGCGGTGTGTATCGCTCGCTGAATGGCGGCGCCACCTGGACTGCGCTGACTGATGATGCGCTCTCCTTGGCCATCGGCTCCATCGCGCTTGATCCTCTTGATCCAACCACTTTGTTCGTCGGCACCGGTGAAGGCAATCTCTCCGCTGACAGCTTCTTCGGTGTTGGGCTCTACATCATCAAGCACGCTGACACCACACCGCAGCTTCTCGGACCGTTCAATCTCGATACCGGCGGCAATGACGTGTTTACCGGCCGCGCCATCACTCGCGTCTTGGTCTCGTCCACTGACGACAACGTCGTCTTCGTCGCGACCACTTCCGGCATCGGCGGTATCGGCGCAGACTCCATTCCTTCGGTCCTCGCGTCCAACCTGCCCAGCCGTGGTCTCTATCGCTCCACAAATGCCATGTCCGCTGACCCACGGTTCACCAAGATTACGGTGCAGCCTGCCAACGGCGGCAATCGCGGCATCACCGACATAGCGTTCGGAGCCACGCCGAATATCCTCATCGCCGGTGTAAACGGCTTCAGCACAGGCGGAAACGACGGTGGCATCTGGCGCACTGCCAACGCTCTTGATCCGGTACCCACCTTCACCAATCAGCAGGTAGTTGGAACAGCCACTGCGACCATCCAGATTCGCTTCGCTTCCAACACCGTAAACGGCGTGACCACCATGCTCGCAGCCACTGGGGAAAATCCGGCCACCACGCCTGCGGCCCCGGGCAACGGCTCCAACTGCGGCGCGCCCGGCTGGGTGCGGCGCTCCACGGATGCCGGTGTGACCTGGAGTCTGGGCCTCATTCAGACCAGCGGCTTCTGCAACACGCAGTGCTTCTATGACATGGCGCCGGCCATGGATCCGACCAACTCCAGCATTATTTATCTTGGCGGCTCAGCCAACGCTGACACCAACCCGCCGCGCAATTCCTGCCGAAGCAACGTGCTCACTCGCACCCTGGACGGCACCAACTTCAGCCGCATTGACACGGGTCTCCACGCCGATACCCACGCCGTGGCCGTAGCTCCTTCGAATCCGAGCGTCGTCTACTTCGGTAGTGACGGCGGTGTGTGGCGTTCCAGCAACCAGGGAACAACCTGGTCCAGCATCAACACTGCCGGCTTCAATGCCACGCAGTTCCAGAGCATCGCTACTCACCCGAGTGACCGCAACTTGTCGATTGGCGGCACGCAGGACAACGGAACTCCACTCCTGCAAGCCGACGGGACTTGGACGCGCGCCGACGCCGGCGACGGCGGTTTTGCACTGATTGACCAAAACGCCACCGACACAGCCAACGTAACGATGTACCACACCTTTTTCAATCAGACCAACAATCTGATTGGCTTCGCTCGCGTCACGGCCACCGCCAACGCGCACGATGGTGGCTGGACGCGCTTTGGCTGCGGGTTGACCAACCCCAACGGAATCTCCTGCTCGGATACTGTCCTGTTCTACGCTCCCATGACGCTTGGTCCGGGAACGCCGAATACTCTGTATTTCGGGACTGACAGGCTCTATCGTTCCACGAATAGCGGTACCAACATGACGGTGGTCAGCCAGGGACCATTCCAGGCCGGCGTTGCCGTTAGTTCAATCGGAGTATCTCCACAAAATGACAATGTCCGCATTGTCGGTCTGCGCAACGGAGGCGTATTCGCTACCACCACGGGCGCCAGCCCGCTCGCCAACGTAAGAAGCACGAGCATGCCGGCCAAGTATGTGTCTCGTTCGATGATCGATCCCAACAACGCCAACACGGCTTACGTGACCTTCTCCGGCTTCGGTATCGCCGGACGCCAGATATGGAAGACGACGAACCTGAATGCTGCTCCGCCCACCTGGACCAATGCAGCCACGGGCCTGCCCGATGTCCCGGTAAACGGCTTTGCCATTGACCCGGTGAACTCGAACATCCTTTACGCGGGCAGTGACATTGGCGTTTTCATCTCCACCAACGGCGGCAACAGCTGGAATCCGTTTGGTACCGGCCTGCCCCGCGTGGCGGTCTTTGACATGGCGCTGCAGAATGCGAACCGCATTTTGAAAATCGCCACCCACGGACGCGGCGCATGGGAAATTCAGGCTGCGAAAACGGTTGCGCAGGTCACGCTGAATGCTCCCGCCACGGCCACCTACGGTGACAATGTCACCTTCACCGCCACAGTCGGCGCAAACGGCGCGCTGGCCACTCCAGGCGGCACGGTTACTTTCAGCGATGGCGGCCTCGTCCTCGGCACCAGTACGCTGAATTCCACATCACTCACCGCAACTTTCAGCACCAACCAGCTCACCGCGGGCACTCACTCCATAACGGCCACCTTCAATGGAGACACCATTTTTGACGTGAGCCCCTCGGCGTCCTTCAGCATCACCATCAATCCCGCAGCGCTCACCATCACGGCGAACGATGCAACCAAGGTACTCAACGCGCCCAATCCAGCCCTGACTGCTTCGTACAGCGGATTTGTGCTCGGTGAAGGTCCCAGCGTTCTCAGTGGAGTGCTCTCCTGCACCACCACGGCGCTGACCAACAGCTTTGTCGGAAGTTATCCCATCACCTGCTCCGGACAGAGCTCAACCAACTACACCATCACTTATGTTCCTGGGACTCTGCACGTCATCTTCCTGCCGTCGGGCATTGTGGATGGTGAGCCCAGCCATGTAGTGCTTTCTCCTCTTGGAGACGGAAGCAGCGTCTTCAAAGCCGGTCGCACTGTCCCAGTGAAGTTCCGCGTCGGCGACGTGAACAACGTCTCCATCGGCACTCCGGGAACGGTCACCAGCTTCCGACTCACTTCTGTGATCACCGGAACTGTTTCGACTCCGGTTGACCTTTCACCCAGCTCCACCACGCCTGATACTACCTTCCGGTGGGATCCCACTTCCGAACAGTGGATCTTCAACCTGGACACCTCAGGCTTGGCGCCGGGTTCAACCTACGTCTTCACCATCGGCTTGGCTGATGGTTCCTCGATCAGCTTCCAATTCGGTCTGAGATAACTCTCAACAATAAAGGCGCATGGCAACCCTGCCATGCGCCTTTTTTTATGAGTCGAGTTGGTTTTCCGATCTCCCGGTGACCCGATCTCCCGATCATGAATCGTGTATCCTTCTACTAGCAGCAGGAGGGCCCCGCCATGTGGAAGCCGGAATTTATTCAGAACATCAAGACGCCGGAGCAGCGGCTCGCCTGGCTGGTCGCCATCATTGCTGATGCCCTTCAGCTTCTGGCGTTCCCTTTCTTCATGGAAGGCGGAGCCTCACCCTTCGACGATGCTCTGGACTTGATCGTGGCTGTAGTTCTGATTCGGCTGCTCGGCTGGCACTGGGCGTTTCTGCCCACCCTCATGGCTGAGGTGGTTCCCGGGCTGGATCTGTTCCCGACCTGGACAGCCGCGGTCTTCTTCGTGACGCGTCGGCAGGTCAGTTCGAGCGAGCCTGAGATCCTTCCGCCGGATCGCGCAACACCTTCGCGTTCTTAGCTGATTTATTTGGGAGTCCCACGCGGCTGGACTGTCACTCAGCTCGCCGCCGGCTTGTCTCTGGCTTCGCCGTCGCCCAGGTCAGGATCGCTGCTGATGTCCGGCGCATGCCGGTCTCCCAGCTCCTCTTCAAAACGGACACGCGATCCGCACTTCCTGCACTCTGGAAACGCCTCACCTGACTTCAGCGCTGCCAAATGCGCAACGCGATGTTGATAATGGTTTACCCAGTAAGCGCCCGTGCGTGGCGCTCTGTCACCTGGCTTAAATGCATTACGCAGCATGAGTTAACCGATGTTGATGCGTTGGAGTGTCTTGAGGTTTCACCATCATCATCATACCGTTTGATATCGTATCGGTTCAGACAGTATCACAGCATCGTTGTACGATACAATTCAGAGTTGTGTTTGTGCGAAATTTAGCGGCGTCTATGTAAAGCCCCAGCAAAATATTTCTGGACGTCGGCGCCTCTCGGCCCTCGTTTCATGATCTCATGCATTTCCTGCTCTGGGATTCCTGAACCGCACCCCGATTTTCAGACAGCCCCTCTTCGCGCCCTGACATCGCAACATAAAAGACAAACTTCCCAAAAATTGAAAGGTCGTGCTGTTTATGAACCAGACCGCGAGCATTCACGCAGAGAACGCCACCCTTGCGCGGAAGCCGTCGAGCTCAGCCCTGCCACGCTGGACTGCGCTGATCGGCGGCAGTGCGCTGGCAGTGCTTGGATTAACCCGCCGCTCCAAATCAGGCCTGGCAATCGCCGCAGCCGGAGGAGCCCTGGCCTATTTCGGATCCCGCGCCGCAGCCGGTCCCAAAGAGCTGGTGGCCCGCAGCAGCATACTCTTAAACTGCTCTCCTCAGAAGGCATTCCAGTTCTGGCGCAATCTTGAAAATCTTCCCCGCTTCATGCGGCACCTTGAATCCGTAAGCGCTATCGGTGACCGGCGTTCCCGCTGGATCGCCATAGGCCCGCTCGGGAAACGGCTCCGCTGGGACGCCGAAATCGTTGCGGAACGCCCCGGAGAGCTCATCTCCTGGCGCTCTCTTGAAGGCTCTGACCTCATGCTGGACGGCTTCGTGGAATTTCAGGCCGCTCCCGGCGACCGCGGCGCCATCGTGTTTGCCACCATTATTTACACACCGCCAGGCGGACAGCTCGGCAGGGCTGCCGCGAAGATGCTGGGTAAGGATCCGAGTTTCCTCATGCGTCAGGATCTGCGTCGTTTCAAGGCGCTGGTGGAAACCGGCGAAATCCCGACCACCAAAGGTCAGACGCACGGTCCGCGTTCTCGCATCGCGGCCGCTGCGCGGCTCGCCAATCCTGATCAGCCATTCCCGCGGAACGCAAAGCTGAGGGATGCAATTGAAGCACAAAGGAGGATCTCATGAAGGCAGTCTGCTGGATGGGTACGGAAAAAATGACCGTGGAGAACGTGCCCGACCCGAAAATCCTGAATCCGCGTGACGCCATCGTGCGCATTACCCGGACTGCGATCTGCGGTTCTGACCTGCATCTCTATAACGGTTTCATGCCAACCATGGAACAGGGCGACATCCTGGGTCACGAGTTCATGGGTGAAGTTGTGGAGGTGGGCCCTGGCATCAGGCCCGACAAACTGAAGGTCGGCGACAAGGTTGTCGTCCCGTTCACTATAGCGTGCGGAAATTGCTTCTTCTGTAAGCAGCAACTCTGGTCCTGCTGTGACAACTCCAACCCGAACTACTGGATGGCCGAGCAGCTCATGGGCTACTCGCCCTCCGGCCTCTTCGGTTATACCCACATGCTGGGCGGATATGCCGGTGGCCAGGCGCAGTATGCGCGTGTCCCGTTCGCGGACGTTGGTCCACTGAAAGTCCCGGCGGGAATTCCCGATGACAAAGTCCTGTTCCTGAGTGACATCTTCCCTACCGGCTGGATGGGTGCAGAAAACGCCAACATTCGTCCGGGCGACACCGTAGCCATCTTTGGCTGCGGCCCGGTTGGACAGTTTGCGATTCGCAGTGCCTTCCTGATGGGAGCCGAGCGCGTGATCGCCATCGATCGCTTCCCGTATCGTCTCCGCATGGCCGAACAGGCAGGTGCCGAAACCGTAAACTACGAAGAGACTGACGATCTCATTCAACTTCTCAAAGACATGACCGCCAACGTCGGCCCCGACTCATGTATCGACGCCGTCGGCATGGAAGCGCACACCGATAGTCCTCTGTATTACCTCGACCGCGGCAAGCAGATTCTCCGTATGCAGCCGGATCGCCCAATCGCGTTGCGCGAATGCATCATGGCCTGCCGCAAGGGTGGGACTGTCTCCGTTCCCGGTGTTTACGGTGGTTTCATCGACAAAATGCCGATGGGCCAGTTCATGAACAAGGGCCTGACAATGAAAACCGGCCAGACGCACATGATGCGCTACATGAAACCGCTGCTCGACCGCGTGGAGCGCGGCGAAATCGACCCGAGCTTTGTCATCAGCCATGTGGTGCCGATCGATGAAGCCCCGAAGATGTACCAGGTCTTCCGGGATAAACAGGACCACTGCACGAAAGTAGTTCTTGATCCCTGGGCCGACGGCGCCCGAGCTGCATAAGCGCCATGAACCTACGTGCACCATTCCTCACTGCTCAAGTGCGAAAGGTTCACAGTCTACGAAAACTTTTACGCAGAGACGCGGCATTGCCGCGTCTCACACTTAAGTCATGGAGAATCCACTCATTCAGGAGGAGCAATTGGCAACACAGCAACTGCACGGCAAAAGAGTCGCAATTTTGGTTACTGACGGATTCGAAGAAGTCGAACTCACAAAACCGCGTGAAGCCCTTGATCAGGCTGGCGCGAAAACGCAAATCGTGTCTCCGAAAGACGGCAAGGCGAAGGGCTGGCGCCACACCGATTGGGGTAATGAGGTTCCCGTCGACGTGCCTCTTGCGCAGGCAAAAGCCGATCAATTTGACGCGCTGCTCCTGCCCGGCGGCGTGATCAACCCTGACAAGCTGCGCATGCAACCCGAAGCCGTGGCTTTCGTGAAGGCTTTCTTCGACTCCGGTAAACCGGTCGCCGCCATCTGCCATGGCCCGTGGACGATCATCGAGGCTGGCGTCGCGCGAGGTCGCAAAATAGCCTCTTGGCCGTCGCTCAAAACCGACATTCGCAATGCCGGCGCCGAATGGGTTGACCAGGAAGTGGTGAGAGACGGCAACCTCGTCACCAGCCGCAAACCGGATGACATTCCGGCGTTCAACAAGGCGATCATCGAATTATTCAGCCAGTCGCGCGAACAGGGTCGCCCTGCCGCATGACAGAACTCAGAGTTTGAATCTCCCGCAGCTTTACACTAACAAAGCTAAACCCCAACGCGGCGAGCTGCTGACCTGCAGCTCGCCGCATTTATCCTGGCTTGCGCATCTTCAGCCCGGGATT
>JBAIYI010000244.1:0-2215 GCA_037915955.1 Terriglobales bacterium | reverse complement strand
ATCACGTCTTCCTGCGCGGTCTCTGGATTCATTGCAACAAGAAAGTCAATTTCCTTCTTGCGCGCGATGTAGCCGTGTTTGCAGGCACGGATGGTGTACCACGTGGGCAGCCCGGCGATGTTCGATGGAAAAAGGTTCTTACCGGAAACCGGAACACCCATCTGGAAAATGCTGCGCAGCAATACCGAGTTCGCCGACTGCGAACCGGAGCCGTTTACCGTGGCTACCTGAATGCTGAAATCGTTGACGTTGCGGCCGGTGGAAAATGATTGCGCCGCCCGCTCCTGAATGCCGACATCAATTGTTGCCATTGGCTCTTCCTGAAAGGAATGAAGTAAACGAAAATTACTTTTTCCAGAATGTCTTAACTAGAGATTATAAGACAGTGATATGCGTCACAGTGGCCCGCTCCTATGCAGGCAAATGCCTTAGCCAACCGCATGAAATTGCGGCAGATGCGTGAAAGAGCAGAATTTCTCATAGCGTGTTGTAGCGAGACGCGTGTTCAGGTATCCCACGCACGTGATCCGCTGGAGAGCGATCCGCTTGCACCGGAAGAGAGCAAAATTAAGAACTCCATCAAAAGCCGTAATGTCCCGTCGTACAAATCTTCTACTTTCAGCAGTTTAGATCCTCGGACATTAGAAATTTTAATAATTTTCCAATGTCTTCTTAACTTTTGAGGAGTCATTCCAGCGAAAAACCTGTTCTATCGGCTCACGAGGCGTGTCTCACTTCACGTTGCGACATTCCGGGCCCCAAGCAAGAGCCCGAAGATCGCATAACTCAAGGGCCCCGGTTGATCAGAGTATCCCTGCAAGTTTGATCTCCGTCCCCTTTTACCCGGAGACACACCCATGAAGCTTCGCCCTGTTGTACTCCTGTGTTTTGCATTTGCTCTTCTGCTCGCAGCAGCACTACCTGCCGCTGCCGCTGGACCTGCGGCGCCCTCATTGATATCACCTGCGGCCGGCGTAAACGTGCCTGAGCCTGTGGCCATTTCGTGGTCTGCGGTCACTGACCCGAGCGGCATCATTGGGTACAACTGGCAGGTCAGCACTTCGAGCACTTTCGGCACCGTCATCCTTCAGAATTCAACCAATGGACAGACCCAGGACGTAGTCAGCGGCTTGGCCAACGGCCAGTACTTCTGGCGCGTCCAGGCCGTGAACGGCCAGCTTGTTCAGGGTGCGTGGTCAGCCGCAAGCAGCTTCACCATCAGCGGCACCTCTGGCGGTCCGGCGGCCCCAGCACTTGACCAGACGAAGGGTTACACCACGTTCCATCCGCGTGAGGTGATCACGTTCACCTGGTCGTCTGCCCAGGGCGCAGTCAAATATCTGCTGGAATTCTCTACGGATCCAAGCTTCCCGGTGGCAACGCGCGGACAGTTCGACAACATCCCGAATCCCACAATGTCGTTCGCGATCGTGGATGAAGGCGCATACTACGCGCGCGTGTTCGCCGTGGATGCCAACGGAGTTTTCAGCGCTCCTTCGAATACGATTCAGTTCTCAGTCTTCTACAAAAATCCTTTGCCGGCTCCTCCGACCGTGATCTCACCGGTGGGCGGCGGCACCATTGCGTTGCCGGTCACAATGACCTGGAATGATGTTCCGAACCCGCAGCCCAGCGGTTACGAAATCCAGATCGCCAAAGACTCAAGCTTCAGCAACATTGAGATCGATTCTCCACAGCTGAACGAAGCCACCCGCACTGAGCTTTCACTCACCGCTGGTACCAAGTACTGGCGCGTTCGCTCGGCCCAGGGCGACTCTTCCCCCACTACCGCTGCTCTGACCACCTGGTCGAAGGCAGGTTCCTTCACCATCAGCTCGGCTCCCGCATCGCCGGTCTCGCTCACGCCGACCAGCAATCCCGTGTACAGCGGCAATACGACAGCGATTGCCATCCAGCTTTCGAGTGCCGCCGGCCCTAGCGGCGCAATCATCAACCTGAGTAGCTCTGATCCTTCAGCCGCTCCTGTGCCGGCCAGCGTGACCATGCCGGCAAACACGGCCTGGATGCAGTTCCCCATCAACGCAGGCCAGGTCACCGGCGATACGCCAGTGACGATCACGGCAACGCTCAACTCAGGTAACGCGTCTGTCCAACTCAACGTTCTGCCGCCAACGCTGAAGTCGTTCCAGTTCGATCCAACCAGCATCAGCGGTGGCGCCACGACCAATGCGTTCGCCATCCTGAACGGCACGGC
>JBAIYI010000496.1:0-2870 GCA_037915955.1 Terriglobales bacterium | reverse complement strand
TTCTCCACCGATAAGCCCACACTCTCGAACTGAAAGCGCGGAAATTTCTGCTCGACCGCCGGTCTCATCCCCTGCGCCTTCACCTGTAAACTGAGCGTGAAGTATCGTCCGCGAATCGGCAGGTCAGGATCGACCGACCCGGTTCTCACCCAGATGCGTGGCCGCGTCGCGCGATCGTAGAGCAGCTTTCCGCCCAGGCTGAGCACAATCGCCACATGCAGCGCCGCGATGATCAATCCTTTATAGAGTGGTCTCATTGCGCACCTCCCGCGGCCGCTGCGCGTGCGATCAAGTCAGTACGCAGCCGGTTCAGCACCCATCCACCGGCCAGGAAGATCACCCCCAGCAGGATGAGTCCCATGGAGCGGCCCAGCTTGTCCAGCACGTCAGAGAAGTAGAAAGTCATCACGTCCAGTGCGAAGATCGCCGTTCCGAAATTGATGAACAGCCTGCGATTCTCATGCATGCCCCAGTAGCACAGCGCGCACGCGCCAAGCGCCACCCAGAGATACACGCCCATGTTGTGCTCCGGATTTTCTCCGCGGCTGACCATCGCCAGCACAAACACCCAGGCCGCCGCTACAAAAATCGGGATTGCCTGCTTCTTGCGCATGATCGCCGCAAGCGCAAGCGCTGGAACGTATGCGGCAAAGTATCCGAGAAGAGAAATTCCCGCAGGCACGGCCTGCCGCTGCGGCCCGAACCAGTAAGGCCGATATCCCGCCGTTGCGATCACATCCAGAATGAACGGCAGCAGCGCCAGCGCGCCAACCCAGACCATTCCCAGCCGTAACGCCCGGTTCGGTTCCCGCGGCGCGGCAGACATATAAAGGATGGCCAGCAGCAGAAATCCCTGCGCCGCAATATTCCACGCGCCGGTGTAATGCTCCGTTGCCACGGACCACTCTCCGCCGAGCCAAGAGGGGATAAGCACCGCGGCAAGCAGCGCTTGTGGCCACTGGCGAAGAACCAGATATCCCAGCACGGCGCCCAGTGCCCACAACATCACGCCGCCGGGCCAGTGCTCTTCCAGGTTGAAGACCTGTCCCGCCACGTAAATTCCGCCGCCAAGAGAAACCGTCCCCGCTACATGCAGCGCAATGCCGATCGCCGGGACCTTATCGCCGAGCACGCTGGCACTGACATGAAAGACCGCCACCATCGCCAGCACCAGGCTAAAGCGCTGGCTGGGTGAAAGGTCCTGCCAGTGAGCTGCCACAAACAGCAGAATGCCGGCGCACAACATCAGCGCGCCAAAGCCGACGGCCAGAATGGCCGGCCAGCGTAGTTTGCCTTTGCTTGTCTGCTGTTCAAACTGGAGAATACGTTCCGCAATCTGCGCTGAAATAAGGTTGGCATCTGTCCAGCGCCTGAGTTGGTGTTCTAGATCCGCCATTGGCTCGCTCCGGGAACCACGTGATTATGCACCAGTAATTCGGGAAAGCAAGTAAGCTCCATCACGTTACAGAAGGCAGGAATTAGGTACTCTTGCAGAATTTATTGCCGGCGTGAAATCAGCAGGTTGCGAGCGCCACTGCGGTCTAGACCCTTTGTATCGGCCACACCAGCACTTCCAGCCTGCGCGAAAAGTGCAGCAACGGCTTTTCCTTGGGAAGTTCGAGTCCCTGTGCCTGCGCGACCGTCAGCGTAGCCAACTCCGCGTCGGCCGGCTGCAGCGGCCACGGCAGATGATGGATGTACGCGCGATACGTTCGCCCGCGATGTACGGTGTAAAGGCAGTAACGCTCACTCAAAAAACTTTCCAGTGCCGATCTCTCCTGCTTCGCCGCTCCGGTCGGCCAGTAGAGTCCGCGAAACTCCGCCGGCCCGGGCGGTTCCAGCCGGCGCGATTTGTAATGCACCTTCTCGCCCACACTGTGAACTGCCATCTCGGCAAAAAAGTAGGGTAAGTGATAAGTCAGCCGTGCGCCCCACACCGCAAGGCGGCTAGCTGCATCCAGACTGAAGAAGTAAACACCGGGAATTCCATTTACCCGCACGTACGTCCGCACGTTCAACTCAGGAAATGTATGTACCCCAGGAATCGGCGGCATAAAGCGCCCACGCACGCCGCTCATCCAGAACGGCACCACGCCAACGTAAGCTTCGCCATCGAAGAGATCTATCTCCAGCTCAACCGGAACCAGCTTGCGCAGCTTGTCCAAAGGGTACTTCCAGTGCGCGAACAGCAGGTCATTCCACGTCTGCATGCTTACCCAAGGTGCGGTGGGAGGCGGCGCGGTACGGTGAGTAGTTTCGAGCAGCAGCCGATGCATCTAAACTCCTAACCAGTTGAGACTCGCTGAGTAGCAACAAAAACTTTCTCCCAGTAATCCTAATTAGCTGAGAGTAGTTAAAGCTAGTTATCGTTAGTCATGCTCTCTTCGGTCCGGGCCATGCAGGGTAAGACGGTAGTTATCACGGGTGCCACCTCGGGGCTTGGCCTCATCGCTGCGAAGAATCTGGCAGCTATGGGGGCAAAGATCATCTTCACTGCCCGTGATCACCAGCGCGCCCAGGACACGCTCAACGCGCTCAGGCAGGCAGGGCCCATCGCTGATCACCGCGCGTACTTCGCTGATCTCAGTCTGCTGGCCGACATGAAGCGCGTCGCCGGAGAGATCGCCGCTGCCGAACCGCGCATTGATGTCCTTTTGAACAACGCCGGCGCCATGTTCCGCGACCGCCAGCTCACCGCCGACGGGCTGGAAAAAACCTTCGCACTGAACCACCTGAGCTATTTTGTGCTTACCTTGCTGCTGCGTGACAATCTTGCGGCAGCCGGAGCAGCGCGCGTCATCAATGTCTCTTCGCATGCCCACAAGGGCATGAGCCTGAATATCGCCGATCTTCAGTCAGAGCGTAGTTAC
>JBAIYI010000210.1:0-2379 GCA_037915955.1 Terriglobales bacterium | reverse complement strand
CACGCGGTCATACATCCCCCAGAAGCTCGGCGTCTCCGGCCCTTCCAGCTCGGTGCCGCAATAAACTTCGTCGGCGTGCAGCCACGAGCCGTGCCGCGCGCAGATCGCCACCACACGGCGCATCTCTTCCGGCGTAAGAATGCTTCCTGTGGGATTGTTCGGATTCACCACGGAGATAAGTTTTGTATTCGCTGTCGCCGCGGCTTCCAGTTCATCCAGGTCGAGCCGCCAGTCGTTCTCCGGACGCAGCGATACTTCTTTCACCCGGCAGCCCAGGTTCTTCGCCAGGCCCCAGACCTGCCGGTATCCCGGCGATACCACAATCACCTCGTCGCCCGGCTCCAGCAGTGACTGGCAGATCATCCAGTTCGCCTGCGCCGCTCCCACCGTCACCAGTACATTCCTCGCGTGGGCCTGCGAATATAGCGCCGCAATTCGCTCCCGCAGCAGCGTAGTGCCGTTCACTTCGGGATAATAAAGCGGCAGGCTGATCAGGCCTTCCGGGCTCTCCTCGCCCAGCAACTCTCGGACACTCGCGCACTTCACCGAGCTGTCTGCCAGGTTGTATTCCACCGTGCGCTCAAATTGCGACTGGAAGTACTCAAGCTCGAAGTTCTGGAAATTCACGGGTGACCTCCCGAAAGATTCAATCTAATGAGACGGCTGGTTCTGCCTTTCGAAGTGAGAGTCAAGCTCAGCGCGTGAAGCCTTGCTCGCCTGCTCGGCGAAGCCATAGGCGATCTCCAATTCTCCCGCCGCCAGGCGTTGCATTACGGCATCCGTAAATTCATCCAGCGGAACGCCAAACGTATGCAGCCCCGGTCCGCCCAGATCTGTATTTACGGCCGGAGGAATGATCTCGATCACCTTCACTCCGGAAGCGGCGAGCTGATGCCGCAGAGACAGCGTAATGGAATGCAGCGCTGCTTTCGTCGCGCAATACACCGGCATGTATGCGATGGGAACGAAAGAAAGCCCTGAGGTCACGTTCAGTATAGCCGCGTTCGCCTGCTTCCTCAGATGGGGCGTCAGCAGGCCCGTGAGATGGATCGGGGCTTCCAGATTGATGGCGATCTCGCTGTGCGTGTCCGACCACCGTTCCGCATTGCCCAGGTCAATTCCGCGCCGCTGAATACCTGCGTTGTTCACCAGCACATTCAATGTCGGGTGTTCGCGAACCACCCATTCGGCCAGTGCGACTCGGTCGGCTTCGTTGCCCACGTCGCAAACGTGTGTAATCAGTCCTGGGCTCGCGGCGGCTGCCTCGCGCAGCTTCTCCTCCCGCCGACCGCAGATGATGACCTTGCTGCCGGCCTTTGCAAACCTCTGCGCAAACGCAAGCCCAATACCGGACGCACCGCCGGTGACCAAAACCGTGTTGTTCGCTGGATTCATGGCGCATCCATGCTAAATGATGGCTGCGCGCTCATAAAACGTACAGGCACCTGCGACGAGCGAACAAAAATCCCCACATTTTCCCGCTGGTGCGTCTCCCAATCTCTTGTCCGCCGAACAAGGCGTCTGGAGCCGGAAAACCTCCCGAAGGGAGGTTCGAGAGTAGCCCGCCGTTTTACCGGCGTGGTACCGTGCCCTGAAAGAAGGTTCCGAGTCCCGGAGGGACGACCGGAGATTTACAATCTCGCCCCATGTCCTTTACGCACACCTACACTACCCTGCTGGTTCACTACGTATTTTCAACGAAAGATCGCCGCCCAATCATCAGCGAAGACCTTCAGCCAAGGCTGTGGGCTTTCATGGGCGGGATTGCACGCATGAACAAAATGCGGGCGCTCGCTGTAGGTGGTATTGAAGACCATGCCCACGTTCTACTCTCAATCCCAGCGACGATTACCGTTGCCAAAGCCATTCAATTGCTTAAGGGCGGATCTTCCAAGTGGATCAATGATTCGCTGCCGAGAAGGACCTTTGCATGGCAGGAGAATTATGGCGCGTTCACAATCGGAGTTTCTCAGGTTCCGGCTACGGTGCAATACATCAACAATCAGAAGAAGCACCACAGTAAAGTAACGTTTGATGAGGAATTCAAGGCAATTCTGGAACGGCACGGATTAAAGGAAATCGCTGGATGATTCGGCCGTCCCTCCGGGGACTTGTCATCTATTTGGCCTACGCTTCCGCGCCGTTAAAACGGCGGGCTACTCTCATGCGCGCCTCCGGCGCGCTGTTCATTGGTCCTTGAATCTCCAATCCGAATTACTTTGCTCCAATCTCTTCAAATCTTACATTCTGGATTCGGTACAGCTTCCAGTCCTTGTAATCAAAGTGCCACCACTCCTGCGGATACACCGTGAAGCCCTCATGCTCCATCGCCTTGCGCAGCAGGTCGCGGCGTGCTGTCTCGTCCTTCGTTCCACCGGC
>JBAIYI010000355.1:0-6525 GCA_037915955.1 Terriglobales bacterium | reverse complement strand
AAAGCGTTCTTTTATCAGGCGGCTTTCACTGAAGATCAATATCGCGAGCAGGTGGCGCAACATCTTTTTGACATGGCATTGAAGGGCGCCGGCGATGGCCAGCTTGTGCTTTCGCGGTTTGTCGACGCCGTAAGCGAAACCGACCGCCAGATGCTGGAACAACTGGAGGAACTCGTGAAGGCCAAGCGGCGGGCGTTGCGCCGCACGGAATAACTCCCATGTTTTACGTTTTGTGCCTGATGCTTTGTCTGGCCGTGATGGTCCTGGTTACGGCGGGCGCACTGGCTGTCTCTGTCCCGTGTGTACGGCTGATTCACCCGCTCCTGCGCCGCGTGCCGGCAAGCGCCGCCGCCAATCTGGTTTTGGCCTTTCGTCTGTTTCCTTTCGTTTTTGGCATCATCGTGAGTGCAGGGCTTGCTCTGCCGGCATTTCTGGAATTCGAACCGCGCGGCACACATGAGATGCTGGACTGGCCCCTGCTCTCACTTGCCGTGGTTGGGGCGCTTGGTTTTGGCGTTGTGATCTTTCGTGCGTGCAACGTTATGCTCTCCACAAGGCGCTGGCTGAACCAGCAGGCGCGTGCGGCGCAGTTGCTCTCATCGTCAAAGCATGGCGCGGCTCTCTATTGCACCAATGACGCAAGCTCGCTTCTTGCCGTGGCGGGCATGTTCCGGCCCAGGATCTTCCTGAGCGCGGATGTCGCTGACGCGCTGACGCCGCAGGAAGTGGACGCCGCTATCAACCATGAGTTGGCTCATGTTCGCTCCTCGGACAACCTGAAGCAGTTCCTCCTCAGGATCACACGCCTGCCGCGCTGGGTGAAACCGATTTGCGAGCTTGACCATGCCTGGACGCAGTCCTCCGAGATGGCTGCGGATGAACGCGCCCTAACGGCCGGTGCGTCCCCAGTTGATCTTTCTGCTGCGTTGATCAAAGTGGCACGGCTCGCCAACTCAGGAATCGGCTACGCTGCCGTCACTGCATCTCATCTTGTTCCCTGCGAGTGCACATCAGCTGTTGCCAGCCGTGCCGCGCGGCTGCACCAGATTCTCGAGTCGGGGAAACTCCCTGAAATTCATTCGAGCGGTGCGCGACGGCTCCGCGTTGGCGGTTTATTGATTGCCGCGTGTGCCGTTTATCTCTTTTGCCTCGGCACCATGCTGCCGGCCATGCATGAGATTCTGGAAATTCTTGTGCGGTAAGCGAATCCCTGAGCAAGCCTTTTTGATGGTTTGTCTCTCGAACGCACCGTTATCTGAGGCACGTTGTAACTGGTTGCTTTCCAGTTTCCCCGGGGCCTGCCAATGGCTTCAAAACCTCTTATACTTGCAGTGACATACTCCCATGCCCCGGTTTCCGGTCCCGTTTCTATACCGATCGCTGCTTCTGCTACTCCTGCTTGCACCGCTGGCGCAGGCGCAGAACAGCGTTCCGTCAGACGCGCAGCCACGCCTGGAGAAAGCGAAGGCTCTGGCCGATGCGGGGAAGTCTGAAGACGCCCGCAAAATTCTGGAACCGCTGGCGGCCGAGCTGCGCCCACTGGGGCCCAGCGAGGTGCTGTGGAACACACTGACCAGTCTCACCGACCTGGCCAATCTCGCAGGTGAATACGACAAGGCCGCAGCCATTGCACGCGAATACCTGCAGGTCTGCATCAAGCTGCAAAATCGCATCTGCGAGGCGCGCGCTCACAACGACATCGGGCTGGCCGAGTCCAACGCTGGTAACTACACAGCGGGCGCCACCGAACTTGAAGCGGCCCTGAAACTTACTCCTGAAGCCAATGAGCCCGCCACTACGGTGATGGTGCTCAACAATCTGGGAAACGTCTATTACTATCAGGCCAAGTACACTGAGGCGCTGCGCACCTACGAACAGGCTGCAGGTGAGGTGGAGAAGAACGCCGCAGATAAAAACGCCGCGTGGGCCATCGCCTACCGTGACATTACGCGGCTGAACCTGGCCACGCTCTACCAGCGCGTCGGGAACGATCAACGGGCAATCGATATTTACCGCGACGTGATGCACTCGCCGGCCAAGCCCCTCACCGCGCGAGAGACAGCGCACGTTTATGCGAATCTTGGCATCCTTTACCGCCGCCTGGGCGATAGCGAGAACGCGCTCAAGTCTTACCATCAGGCCGAAGACTGGTACGCGAAGCAGCAGGACTCGGATGGCGAGATCGGCGTGCTGAAGAATATCGGCATACTGCAGGCGCTTGAGCTCGGGCGATTGAAGGATGCTCTGGCGACCTTCGATAAAGCGCTGCGGCTGGCGAAGAAGACCGGCAATCAGCGCGAAGTCATGCAGACCGAGCTCTACCGCGGGGAAACGCTCGACCGCATGGGCCTTCTGGATGAAGCAGCAAAAGTCTTTGAGAATGCTTTGTCGGCCGCGGTCCAACTGCAAACGGTAGAGGAGCAGTGGAAGGCCGTTTATGCGCTGGGCCGCATTGCGGAGCGCAAAGGAGACCTGGCGCAGGCGGAACAAAAGTATCGCGATGCCATCAACAAAATCGAAAGCCTGCGCTCCAGGTTGCAGCTCAATCGGCTGAAGACAGATTTCTTCTCCAACAAGCGCGATGTCTATGACGCGATCATCAAGCTGCTCGTGGCACGCAACGATGTAGCTGCAAGCATTGAATTCATGGAGCGAAGTCGCGCGCGCTCGTTCCAGGACAGGTTCTTTGGCGAGAAGGTGGAGACCAATTCGCTGAGCCTGGCTTCGCTTCGCGGGCGCCTGGCCGAAGACACCGCGCTGGTTGAATTCTGGACAGGGCCCGACGAAGTCGCCGCCCTGTGGATCACCCGCGACTCTCAGGGGATTGTACGCAAGCATTTTTCCGCCCAGGAACTCGAGCAGCTTGGAATGCTGGTTGCCGGCATGCCGGACAATCTTGGCCAGGACTGGCGTAAAGGCTTTCAGAAGATCAGCGCCATCGCTCCGGCAGGCATCGCCCCTTTCAGTGAAGCGCGCTATCAACATCTGCTGATTGTTCCCGACGGCTTCCTGAGCATGGTGCCCTTTGAACTGGTCCCGAACGGCGCGGGCAGAATGTTGATGGAAGAACACGACGTAACCTACCTTCCCAGCGCGGTACTGCTCTTGCGTGGTGCTGTTCCGCGTAACGTGGGGTTGGGCATGCCCTGGCAGCGCCAGCTTGTGGCGTTTGGCGATCCCGCGGTGGTAGGAAGCGGCGAGAGCTCGGTGGTAGCCGCTGCACGCAACGGCAGTGACGTTCCTCTGGGATCACTGCCAAGTTCCAAAGTGGAGATTGAGCGGATTGCGAGGATGACTCCGGGGCGCTCTGCGCTGTTTCTGGGCGCGCTGGACCGCAAGCCCGCTTTTTTCGATTTCGGCAGCTCGCGCGCCTCCATTCTGCACGTCAGCACGCACGCCATTGCTGACATGGATAATCCCGAGCGCTCACGGCTGCTGTTTTCTCCCGACCAGCCGGGCCAGCCGAACAACTTCGTCTTCCTCAAAGAGCTTTACGATAACAATCTTGACCTGCGCGGCGTTAGCCTGGCCACGCTCTCCGCCTGCGATACGGAACGTGGACGCCTGGTTCCGGGAGAAGGTATTCAGGCGTTCAGCAGGGCCTTGCTTTCTGCCGGATCCCGGTCGGCACTGACCACGCTCTGGCGCGTGCCTGATCAGCCGACCTCAGAATTCATGCGTCTGTTTTATTATCAACTGCTCAAAAAGCATCAGACCAAGGCAGAAGCCCTGCGTCTGACCAAACTTGAATTTCTGCAATCGGGCGGAGAGTTGAGCCATCCTAAATATTGGGCAGCGTTTGTCATCAATGGCGACGGCAACGCGCCGGTGCCGCGCTTCATCCCGTGGCAGCTCGTCTTGCTGCCGGTATTGCTCGTCGCGGCGGCTGCCATACTGGTCTGGCAAATACGCGTCCGGGCGCGCTCAAGAGAGCAACTGGCTCGACCAGTCAGCGTATGACCTTGCAACTACGGCGCTGAAACAAAGACCGGCACCACGATTCCAGTTGCATCATTGCCAAGCAGACCCAGCATCTGCACCGGCTGGTCAGAGGTTACCCGAACAGCAACGGCTTCGGGCGATGGTTGGGCAAAGAAGTCGGTGAGATCACGCGTAATCTTGCTCGCGGGTGTGACGGGAAAGTTCGCAGTATCCAGAACCTGGCCCGACGCGGAAATCATCTGAAGTGTAATCTGAGCAGTCAAGGATCCTGGGTTCTGAATTGCCAGCGCAGTGAACGTGGTTCCACCACGCGACCAATTCAGGCCGGCGCTCAAATATTTCGCTCGGGCAAAAAGTGGGTAGCATTGGTTCACCAGAGCATGCCCGCTTACACCGATCTGCTGCGCCCGCAAGTAAGAAAAGTATGTGACTACCGCACCGCTGGTCTTCACGCGGATGCGTTCACCGTCCATGAGAATGCCTTGCGGCAGCACGACATCAATCTGGCTCGGAGAAACCAACTGATAGTCGGCGGCGGTGAGATTCAGTCCAGCCATGTTTACCGTTGATGTCGCATCGAAGCCCATTCCCAGAATGGAGATGGTCGTGCCCGCGTGCTGAAAGCCAGATCCGGGAATGATATTGCTGATCGCCGTGTTTCCGCCGATCGTCAACGTTCCGGGAGCAACTTCCGTGGGATAAGGCTGGCCCAACGGATCCAGGAAAAGTGAGGATGGCAGATCAATGCTGGCAGGGAACCTTGATCCCACCAGGGCGTCGGGCGGAATCGTTTCTGCAATCGTGATGATTGGATAATCGAGATCAGGGCTGGTTCCAAAGGTACCTCGCGGCGAGCTCACGTTGATCAGGATCCCCGAATCAGATACCACAGCCACACCGGCGGTCTGTCCGATTGGGTCGTTCAGGGAAATGCCGCTCACACTGCCGCTGGGCATGGTTGGACGCGCGCTGCCGTTACCGATCGGCTTTGGCTCCGTCAGCATGAGCTGGTATTGATAGGTGCCGCGTGGCGGAATGGTCGCGCTCTGCACTTTCAGCGAGACGCCGGTGAATCCCGGCGATGGAGCCGGATCGTCACCTTGCGCCATTAGGGAAGGAAAAGCTGACAGTACGAAGACCACCGCAACAGCGGTGGCCTTGAGGAAGCGAACGGACGAAATTGTCATGGAGCATCTCCTGGCGGGGGATTCGTGCGGAGATTACCCGGATAACTCGCACCTTGCCCTGGTGCTTGTTACTGCGACTTGCTTTCTATTTCTGCGAAGCGGGCTTCATCACGCGGAAGCGGCCTTCGCCGTGAGCCAGCTCTTTCCCGGAAGCGTCGAGTGCGGTTACTTTCCAGTCCAGCGGTTTGCCGGGACGCATCTTTGCCTTCAACTCCGGCGTCACCGTGATGGAGTTCTCGCTCGATTGGCCTTTCCATACCAGCGTGTGGTCAATGTCCGTTTCAGTCACTTCCACCATGTAGCTGCTGGCGCCTTTCACTGCGTCCCAGCTCAGCTGCTCGGGAGCTTCAGTAAATTCACCAGTCAGGTGGATGTCGCCTCGGTATGGCCCAATCCCGATCTCATGATTAATAGGCGGCTTACCGCCATCCTGGTTGACGAAGAAAGAAATTCCCAGTCCCAGTGCAATGAACAGAGCCGCGGCGGCTGCCATATAAGGCAGGCGGAACATGCTGCGCCAGAAGGGGATCACTGGAGCAGATTTCTGTGCAGGTGCGGGCTGCTGGTTCTTGGCCAGCTGTGCGGCGATCCACGCGACTGCCGCGCCTTCACCTTCGGCGGGTTCGGCTTCCAGGAAGTTCCTGAGCAGCGCGATTTCTGACTGGCAGTGCGGGCACGTGACCACATGCTGCTGGGCTTTCGGGTCAGCGGGCGCGCCTTCCATCACTTTTTCCAGCACTTCCACTCCCGGACAGTCGCTGGTGGCAGATACTGCATCCTGCCAGATCTTCGAGTTCTTATCGTTGCCGGCCATGGTAATTCTCCCCTTCCGTCGCTTACGCTTTCGCATTCCAGCGTTTTACAGCCCGGTCCAACTTCCTCTTCGCGCTTACCAGATAAGCTTTTGCGCCGCTCTGGTTCGCCAGGTTGAGCATCCGGGTAATTGCATCCAGCGGCATCTCTTCCGCGAAATGCAGAGTGAAAACCTGTTTTTCCGTCTCATCCAGCTCTTCATTCACGATTTGGCGCGCGATCTCAGTGAGCTGCTTGCGTTCTACGCTTTTCAGCGGGCTGTCTGACGCAAGATCCGGAAGCATATCGAATACTGCCTCGTCATCCTCCATCTGCGGAGCCGCTTTGCGGGACCGGATGAAGTTCAGCGAATGGTTCCGGGCGATGGAAAACAGCCACGTGGAAAACTTTGACTGCCCTTTGAAGTACGGAAGGTTCTGGTAAGCCTTGGTGCAGATTTCCTGGGCCAGATCGGCGGCCGATTCACGGTCTCCGGTGAACCCCATGCACCAGCGGGCCACTTTCACGTGATGGCGCCGGAACAGCTCGTTCAGGTACTGCTCGCCGAGCTGCTTATCGACCTCATCGCGGTACTTTGCGATAA
>JBAIYI010000168.1:0-4020 GCA_037915955.1 Terriglobales bacterium | reverse complement strand
GAAGAAGGTCTTGTCCTTAACAATCGGTCCGCCGAAGTTGGCTCCAAAGTTGTTGCGCTTGAACGGCGACTGCTGCTGTGTGGTCGGGTTGAAGAAGTTCCGCGCATCCAAGGCTTCGTTACGGATGAACTCAAATAACTCTCCGTGATATCCATTGCTACCCGACCGTGTTGCAATGTTCACGATCGCTCCAGAGTTGCGTCCGTACTCGGCGCTGTAAGTGGAGTTGTCCACTTTGAACTCAGAGACGGTGTTAATAGAAGGCTGGAACGTAATCTGATTCTGGACCATGTCGTTCAGATTGACGCCGTTCACCATGAAGTTCACCGTGTCTTCACGGTTTCCTGCAGTGTTGAATGCGAAGGAGCCTTGCCCTCTTAGAGGAGCTGTGAGGAATCCATTCTGGGGAGGAGTCACTGAGCCGGGGATCAGCAGGCCGAGATCCACGAAGTGGCGCCCATTCAGCGGGATTTCTTGAACGGTGCGCTGATCAATTGATTGACCGACAGTCACCGTGGTGGTCTCGACTAGTGGAGCCGTCGCTTCGACTGTAACGACTTCAGAAGAACTTGCCACCTTCAGGCCGAAGTTCTGCACCGTATTTTGGCTTACAGCCAAAGTCACATCTTTCGCAATCTGGGTTTCAAATCCCTTCGATTGCACCTGAACGGAATACTTACCAGGCGGTAGTGCCGGGACTTCATAATCGCCTGCCGAATTACTCTGGGTGGTCCGTTCAATTCCGAGGTCTGGGTTCTTCACCGTCACCGTGGCTCCGGGGACGGCTGCGCCGCTGGCATCTGTGACCGTGCCCTTGATGCTTGCGGTGGTTTGGCCGAACGCTGCCACTGACACAAAACTCAATATCAGCAGCAGTATCCAGGGGAATGTGGCTACCTTCCTATGCATCTCTCGCTCCCTCCTGTGGGTAAAACAATGCCAGCGAACGAAATTAAGGCAATTATGCAAACTTTATTTATGAAAAAGGAGAACTACGATCTTTGGCTTCACGCGCCCGGGTCGCGTTCAACAGGCTCAGCACCTTATAAAGTGCATCCTGGATACCAGCCGCTGTGAAGATCGTTTGCCGATATAATTCAGCAGCTTACACCATTTCAACAGCAACGAAATTCCAAAATCTGAACGCTTCTCATGCGAACGTTACAGAATTTAATACGAAAATACATGCAGGCGTAGAGCGCGCTGGCTTTGCGATTGTTAACCGGAGACGCTCGCGGGTCGGAATGAGCCTCCAGAAATTCATGAATCTCGCCCCTGTTTCCATTTTGGGACACGAATCTTCAATGCTGGTATGCTTCTGGCTTTACGACTCTCCTGCTCGGGCATACACTCAACAGCAACTGCTATGGAAAGTTCGCAGTCGCAACAACGGGAAGCCGAATTTTTCCGCATCAGCGTATCGCTTACGCAAATCCTGGCGGAAAGTACAGACTCCAACGAATGCACGTTCGCCATCATGAGCCTGCTGGGTATCACCTTTGGGTGGGACATCGGCCTTCTCTGGGTGGTGGACGATAACACCTTTCGTCTGCGCTGCAATTCAGCCTGGAACAGCGTTAGCGCCACGCAGTTTGAAAGTGTTTCGCGCGGGCGCAGCTTTTCACCCGGCGAAGGGCTCCCGGGCCGCGTCTGGCTGGAGCGCCAAACGGTCTGGATGAATGACCTGCGGTCAGAGATGAACTTCCCGCGCAACTCCATTGCCCAGTTGGAGGGACTCCGGTCCGGTGTGGGCTTCCCCCTGTATGCCCAGAGTGGTGTTCTGGGTGTCCTCGAGCTGTTTTCGCGCGAAGTGAAAGCTCAAGACTCTCAGCTGGCAAGCTTTTTCTACTACCTGGGCGGTCAGATCGGTGTTTTCCTTGAACGGGCAAGGATCAAGAGCGAGATGAAATCGCTCGACGCCGAATTGCGTTTGCTGGCCAACGGTTCCGCTGACGCCGTTCTGACGATCGACGAGAACTCCACCATCCTTTATGCCAATGCAAGAGTTCGGGACGTGTTCGGCTACACGCCGGAGGAGTTGATCGGTCAGAATCTGGCCATCCTGATCCCCGAAAACATGCGACAGCACCACCGCGCCGGGTTGAAGCAATATCGTGAGACAGGCACACGCAGGATCAATTGGGAAGGCGTGGCGCTGCCTGCCCTTCATAAAGATGGCACCCAGCTTCCGGTCGAAATATCGTTTGGAGAGTTCTCGCGGCAGGGACGCCGGATCTTCACTGGCTTCGCCCGGCTGCGAACGATGGCCTCGGCTGCCGGGCATGCGATTCCCTGATATCCGTTATTTGGGATTGGATGCCGATGGCATCGGCAGCCGATTATTTCGGGTTGGACGCGGGACAGATTCCGTCACCGGGCGATTCGGATCAACGCCTACAATATCCACCGTCAAGGGCAATTGCGTAACCATTCGGAAGGAAGCTCCAGGCTCGATCCGCACCTCATTGCCGCGGGTGAGAAGGACAGTGGCAAGCCCCGCCGCCAGCCCAGCACCTGCACCGATACGTACGCCGTTCAGGCTTCCTGAAGCGATTCCGCCTAGGCCCCCTCCGTAGGTTGTGCCCCGGGCTACGGTGTCCACGTCCTTGCCCACACTGCGGTCCGCCTTGATGTTCCCTTCCTTATCCACACTCGCCGCAGAGGTCCCCGAATCGTTGTGAACGCTGCCCGGCATCTCCACCGTGTAGCCGTTTGGGAAAATCATGCTGTTGAATTTGAACAGCACTTCGCCACGGCCCTTTACGCGTCCGGCACGCTGCAGCTTCACAATCTCGCCTTTCACGTAAGTGCCGGCCGGAATCGCGATGGCGTTGCCCACCGTCACCGGAAATGCCGTCTGGCAATAGACTCCATCTCCCACGTGGTTGTTGCGACTGTCAATCGCGCTCTTCAATTGCAGCAGGACTTCCGTTCCCGCGGGTACGGTCACGTGCTTGCCGTCATTCACCGGCTGACCCGGCGGCTGATCTGTGATCTGCTGCGGCTGAGCCGGCTGGGCGCTCTCCCGGGCCCGCGTGGGTTGATCCGTTGAGGGCGAAGGCGGGTTCTGGGCGCTGGCGCCCAAGGCGGCGAAAATCACAAACACTGCCAGGCTTCGCATAAGGACTGCCTCTCCCAATGCAGAATTGAACAAATAATCTTTACGCTAGAAAGCTGTCCTAAGTAGATGCTCGTTTAGCGCTAAACGGCTGTCTGGGCCCCAACCATTTCCTGGACGATCGCGCGCGCTGCCTGCGCAGGGTCCGGAGCGTGAGTAATCGGCCGCCCCACCACCAGGTGGCTGGCGCCCGCTGCTAAAGCCGACGCAGGAGTGGCAATCCGCTGCTGATCGTTAACATCTGCTCCTGCAGGTCGAATGCCCGGCGTGACGATCAGAAAATCCTCGCCCAGGTTCTTGCGTAAGAGACTCGCCTCGCGAGGCGATGAAACCACGCCCCGAATCCCGGATCCTTTGGCCAGTTCCCCCATCCTGAGGACTTGCGAAGAAATGTCAGTGGGTACGCCCACCTCATTCAAATCGGCTTCTGCAAAGCTGGTCAGTACGGTGACGGCCAGCAGATTCACCCGCCCGGCGGCTTCGGCAGCAGCATGCAGCATCGCAGCTCCACCGGAAGCATGCACGGTCAGCATGTCTACGCGGAGTTCGCTCGCCGCCTTTACGGCGTGGCTCACAGTATTGGGAATGTCGTGAAGTTTGAGATCGAGAAAGACCCGCCGGCCGGATGCCACCATTTCACGCACCAGCGCCGGGCCTTCATTGGTGAAGAGTTGGAGCCCGACCTTAAACAGACCTGCGCCGTCGCCAATACGGCGCACCAGCTCCCCCGCTTCTCGCGCTGTACTTACGTCTAACGCCACAATAAGGCGATCGCGAGTTTGCGAGGGAGCCGATACGGTTGTCATTTCAGGAAATTGAGGGGACACACCCTCAGTATAGTCCCGGATTTCGGAAATTATGGAGCTCCAACCGCCGGCTGATTTGCCGCCATGGTAGTCGGT
>JBAIYI010000446.1:0-9853 GCA_037915955.1 Terriglobales bacterium | reverse complement strand
CCACAACCACCTGATACGCTCCCTGCGTCTCCATCACGGAGCGTTGCGGCACCAGCAATGCGTCTTTTGCGATTGAGGTTGGGAAGCGAATGCGCGCGAATTGTCCCGGACGAAGCACTCTGCCGCTGTTATCGAAAATTGCCGAGAAGCGAATGGTGCCCGTCCGCAGGTCGACTTGCCTGTCTGCCGTGAGGATGGCACCTTTGCTCGGATAAGTGCTGCCGTCGGCCAGGAGCAGTTCCATGATCTTCTGTGCGCTCGTCGTGCGCCGGCCGGTAACGACTTGACTGATTTGAGACGCGACGGGGAGATACTCCTGTTCACTGATGGAGAAATAAGCCTTGATAGGCTCAATCTGCGAGACAGTCGTGAGTAACACCGCGGGACCAACGAGATCACCGATCTGCCCCTTCGCCATACCCGCAACACCATCCACGAGCGAACGTACTTTGGTGAAGCCGAGGTTCAATTGTGCCTGTTCGACCTGAGCTTTGGCGGCATCGAGAACGGCTTTTGCTGCGGCGCGCGCCTGAATGTCGTTATCGAGTTGCGCCTGCGGGATGGCGCTCTGCTCGGCCAGCGGCGTGTCGCGCTTCACGTCCATTTCGGTCTTGCTGAGCTGCGCCTCGGCTTCAGCCTGCTGCCCCTGTGCCTGCTGCAGGGCAGCCTGAAAGGGCCGCGGGTCGATCTCGAACAGGATGTCACCTTTGCGGACCAGCACACCTTCACGGTAGTTCTGCTTGAGCAGGTAGCCGCTGACTTGCGGCCTTATGTCGGCGTTGATATAGCCATCGAGAATGGCCACCCACTCGCCATAAATGGGAACGTCGCGCTGTTGAACTTCCACGACCTGGACTTCGGGTGGTGGTGGTGGCGCCGCCTGGGTTTTCTTTTCGCAACCCGCGAGGGTCATCATTGTGACGAGAATGGCAACGCCCAACAAAGCCCTATGACTGAAAAACTGCGCACGTAAGCTCGCTTGCATTTCGTCCCCCTCAGGCCTGAAACCAAGCTGTTATGCCCTGCTTATTTCAGGGCAACCCTCGGCAACATTTCTCCGTTACCGGGCGCTATGCAGATTTTGAATCTGGCCTCCATTGCAACTGAACTGGCAAAAGTACCAGTCCGCCATTTGAGGATCCCTTGGTCACACCGGCGGTGAGAACCCGCAACTGTCAAAGCTGACAGTCGTTTGGGCTGAATTTCCGGTGTTCATTGAAAACAGCGAGAGACAACCTATGTTCAGTAAAGCGAGTCGGGCACGGGCAAGCACATGGCTGGTCCCGCTGGCGTACGCGATGATCGCAACGTTTGCCGGGCTGACATTTCCACGAATTGAGAGCGCGTTTTTCCCGAATCTGCTTTCCCCTATCAGCACAGGCTCCGCGCTGGCGATTTATTCCTCCATCGCGTCCGGCATGATGGCGCTCACCGGCATTGTGTTCTCACTGGCGTTTGTGATGGTGCAGTTCAGTGCTACAGCTTATTCCCCGCGGCTGGTGTTGTGGGTGGCGCAGGACAAGGTGCTTTCGCACGCACTGGGAATGTTCAGCGCGACTTTCCTGTATGCAATCGCGGCGCTGGCATGGCTGGACCGGCGCGGCGCCGGGCACGTGCCGTTCATCAGCGCCTGCATCGTGATTGGACTTCTCATGGCGAGCGTAGCCATGTTCGTGGCCTTGATCCATCGCATTGGTCTGCTGCAGATCAACCGAATGCTGGTCTTCACCGGCGACCACGGAAGAAAGGTGATTGAGAAGCTGTATCAACCGCTGGAGACCGCGCGGCTCAGCTCAACGCCGGCCGAAATTCCCCGATCCGTGGCGTCGCAGACCCTGGTTTATCGCGGGCAGCCGCAGTCATTGCAGTCGGTGCAGGTGGAGAGGCTCGTGCAACTCGCTGCGGGCGCCAACGGGCGCATTCAAGTAGCGGTCGCAGTGGGCGATACCGTGCTGAAAGGCATGCCGCTACTGCATGTCTTCGGTGCGCGCTACCTCATCGAGGAGAAGGAGCTCTACAACGCGCTGGAGTTCGGCGAGGAGCGCACGTTCGATCAGGACCCGAAATACGCGCTCCGCTTGCTGGTGGATATCGCGATTAAAGCATTGTCCGCGGCGATCAATGATCCAACCACGGCTGTACAAGCGCTGGACCAGATAGGCGATTTATTGCTACGGCTTGGGGAGCGACGGCTGGAGATCGGCAGTTTCAACGATGAGAGCGGCCGCACCAGGCTGCAACTCCCTTTCCCGTCATGGGAAGACTTCCTGCACCTCAGCTTTGAGGAGATACTTGCCTGCGGGGCCAAGAGCGTTCAGGTCATGCGCAGGATGAAGGCCCTGATTGCAGACCTGCTTGCGGTGGCGCCGGCGCAGCGGCATGCCGCGCTCCGGTACTGGCAGAAGCGGCTGGATACGAGCATCAGCAGAAACTTTGAAGACACCGAGGAAAAGCTCAGCGCATCAGCGGAAGACCGGCAGGGGCTGGGAATCTCGCGCGCATCCGTGGCGGTGTGAAGCCGCAAGGCAGAAAATATACAGGCGGAAAGGCTCGCGCTTTCTGTCAGAGATCCTTAGAGCGGCACAACGGCAACAAGGTTGGAACAGAGCGTGCCAGGCGCAAAGTCTGCGCGTACCGATTCATTCAAGTGAAATTGGTTCTGCTGGTCACCGCAGAAGTTCACGGTGTTGGACAAGCCGCTGTTCTTGAAGCTGACCGTGGTTACCGGAACCGGCTGGAAGTTGACGTCATTCACGGTCCCCAGATGGATCACAATCACGATGCCGCTGACGCTGTTGTTGGGGATCTGCGGGTTGGAGACAAAGCCGATAAAAAAGCTTCCGCCACAACCCGCAAACAAAACAGACGCAGCCAAAATCAAAATCAGCAGGATTCGGACCATCATTCCTCCTGCGAGAGTTCCCTGGAAAAAGGGTTCGGTAATCGCGCTCCGAACCGACCTCAACGCACCTGAATTCCAGCCAGCCGCCAGGGCGTAGCGCTGTAGCTTTCAAATTCAATCTGCTTGTTCTTGTTCACCTTGAACCGGCCTCCGGGCACCAGCGTGCCGGTACTGTCCTTCCCGTTGGTCAGCTGCAGTTCGATGAGCGAGAGGTCATAGTCCTCACTACGTGTGCTGAACATGGCTTCGGCAATGCTGATGGGACGGTCGGTTATCAGCCGAATTGTACGCCCCTGCGGTGTCTCAATGTTTCTTATGTAAGCAATCTGATAGCCTACGCCACCCGAACTGAGTCTCACCCTGCCTCTGCCTTTCATCTTGCTGACTGCCTTCGACAGTTCGCTATGGCCGCCGCGCTGGAAGGCATCGATAAGAACCTTTTGGTCAGCAGGCGTGGAATAGCTCTCAATATTAATGGTGATCCCGAACGTCTTTCCGGCCATGGTGGTGGTCCCAAAGGCCTGGGCCTGGATGGTTTCCGGCGGTGCCGAAGCAGCAGTACACAAAATAAGGACAGCCAGTAGGGCACCAAGAATGTGTAGTTTCCCTTTCAGTGTCATTGTTCAATCCCCTTTCTGAACTGACGAAATCAGAACTTGCCGCTGGCGCGTAAGTAAACTCCTGCGCGTGGCACAACAACTCACCTTGATCTTGATATCCGCTCTGAAGACAAGTAACTGTCAAAGCTGACAGGCAGGGTGGCTCCCGGAGCCAGCATATAATCGCCAGAGATGGCGCAAACCAGGCTGGTACCGTCAGTCGCGGGTGAGGGTAGACCCGCGCCGAGAGCGTCGCAACCCATCGAACGCAGGAATAGGCGTCCTGTTCTCATGGTGCTGGCATTGCTCTTCGCGGCCGCCATGGTGACGTACAGCTTCGTGTGGATGTACTACGTCCGCTGGGAAGCGGATGCTGAAATCGGAATGGACACGAACGGCTTTTCCCCCGTAACCGGCGCCATGGAGATCAACAAAATCTATTCCGGCAGCCCGGCAGAACACGCAGGACTCAAGGTTCACGATCAGATTGTGGCCGTTGATGGCCGGGTTCTGAGCACAGCTGGCGCGGATTACCTGCAGAAAGTCTGGCTGCACCGCAGGCCCGGTGACACAGTAACACTCACAATCCACCGTCCGGGGGAACCTGACCTGCTGAATGTAACAACTTCGTTTCGGGCAGTCGCCGGTACAGGCTCACTCAAGAATATTGCCGAAGAAGTCATTGCTTCCTTTCCTGTCGTCTTTCTCGTGGTTGGCCTCTCCGTACTTTTCCTGAGGCTGGAAGATCGCAGCGCCTGGCTGCTGGCATGTTTGTGCGCAGGACTGATTTCGGCTTCCAAGATACCGGACTCAACTGTTGCAATGGACGAGCGGCTGCGCACGTTCATCCTCGGCTATCGCGCAATATTTCTGGGTGCCCTCGCATTCAGCTTCTACATGTTTTTTGCAATTTTCCCGCGGCGGTCTCCGCTCGACCGGCGCGCGCCATGGCTCAAGTGGGCGATCGCGGTGCTCGGGGTATTTTTCATCATCCCGGGATTGACCACCGGCAATCCTCATTCTCCTCGTTTTGTTTTCCGCACGCTGGGCGATGGCGTGGGCCAATACGTAACGCTGATCTATATCTACAGTGTGCTGGTGGTGAGCCTGGCATCGCTTTGCTGGAGCGCTTTCAAAACAACCGATCCTGAGGCGCAGCGCAAATTCCGGGTCATTCTCTGGGGAACCGTGGCCGGCATCGCGCCGGTAACGGCCACACGGTTTACTGCGGATTTCGGCCATGTCCGGCTTCCCTTTTGTGTCGAGTTCTTCGATGTGGTGTGCCTTACGCTTTTTCCGCTGTCCTTTGCCTATGCGGTGGTAAAGCACCGGGTGATGGAAATCCCAGTGCTGTTGAAACAAAGCGCGCGGTACCTGCTGGTGCGTCGCGGGTTTGCCGTGCTGCTGGTCCTGCTTGCACTTTCGGTGAACGTGGTTCTGGGCATTGGATTGTCTCGGCTGTTCCATCTTTATCCCGGGCTCGCCATGTCCATCGGCACAAGCCTCGGTATCGCGCTGGCATGGGTTGCGGCGCCGGGAATCCGGCGGGCCACCAATCGCATTGATCGCGCATTCTTCCGCGGTGCGTATGATGCGCGGATCATCCTGCAGCAACTGGCGCAGAACATCCGGAGCGTGACGAGCAAGGAGCAATTGCCGTCATTGATCGAAAAGGAGCTGGCGAACGCGCTTCATCCCGGCTCGCAGGCGATTTACCTGCGCGATGGCGAAGGCAATCTGCAGCCGACGCCGCCTGAGCCGTTCCTCCGCGCTGTGGCAGCCGATTCGGTCCGCACAAACCGGCTTCTTCAATTGAAAGAGCCAGTTGAAGGAAGCCGTGATGGTGAGATTTCCGCTGAAATTCCCGAGTTGGCGCCGCTGCGGGCGGAATTCGTGGTCCCTATCCTTTCGCGCGGCGGAGAACTCATGGGGCTGATCGTACTGGGCGAAAAGCTCTCTCAGGAACCGTACTCGCGTGAAGACCAGCAATTGCTGGGCTCAGTGGCTGCGCAGGCCGGGCTGGTGCTGGAGAGCATCGACCTGGCAGAGAAAATGGCGGAGCGCATGGATGCCGAGCGCCGCGCGCAGCAGGAGTTGCAGATCGCCCGCACGGTACAGAGCAAGCTGTTGCCCCAGCAATGCCCTCCGTTGCAGACGCTCGATTACGCGGGTGCGTGTGTTCAGGCGCGCGCCGTGGGCGGCGATTATTACGACTTTCTCGATCTTGGTCCGGGCCGAGTTGGGTTCGTGCTGGCTGACATCGCGGGCAAGGGCATTTCAGGCGCGCTACTGATGGCCAACCTGCAGGCAAGCCTCCGCAGCCTGCACATGGCTGCCGAGCGCGACCTGCCACACTCTCTGGAATCAGTGAATCGGCTCTTCGTGAAGAATACGGAAACTTCTCACTACGCAACGGTCTTCTTCGGCATCTACGAAGATGCCAGCCGTAAACTCACCTATGCCAACTGCGGACATAATCCTCCGGTGCTTTTGCGAGCCAGCGGCGAAATAGAACGGCTGCAAGCCACAGCCACGGTTATTGGCCTGTTTGAGCCCTGGGAATGCGCGATCCAGGAGACGCGCCTTCAACCCGGCGATACACTCGTGATCTTTACCGATGGAATCACAGAGGCCGCCAATCGCCACGAAGAGGAGTTCGGAGAAGATCGCCTGATCGCATTGCTAAGGCGCTCAAGAAGCACGAATGCCGATCAGTTGCTGGAGCAGCTGATCGCCAGCGTGAAGGAATTCAGCCCGGACGAGCAGGGCGATGACCTGACCGCGATTGTCGCAATCTGCAAATAGCAGCTTTCTCACAACCACGATGTGATAATTCCAGCATCTCTGCCCCCTGTAATAATTTCCAGTATCTCTCTGCGTCAACGCGGGTTAGTTTCGCATGTGAAGGATCGGATACTCACGATCCAAAGAGAGGGGAAAATGGCCGTTCCCTTGTTTCCTGCGCCGCGCTCGACATATTGGATCAGCCCCACCGTACATCCCAGCGAAGCCTTTGAATGCCTTGATTGCTACCTGATCGACCACCTGGACATTCATGGCCGATGCCAGCGATGCAATTCTGACGCGGTGTTTCCATTCCAGATCCTGGAGAACAGGGGCAGATGGCTCCGCATTAATGACGTGCCGTACTGGTTCCCCACAGACCCGAAGTACGGAAGAGAAGGCGTTATCAAGATCACAGTGGCCAGGCAGTTCAAGGCGGACCGCACCGGCACAGACAAAAAAGTTGCGGAAGTTGCGGCCGCCTCAGTTCATGACGAGAAGGCTGCGTAGCCGACCTAAAGTTCAGTGACTGATCACGTTTATGGCTGCTTCGGCAACCGGTTGAAGATGAAATCGGAAACGTAACCGGCCGCCGGCGGATCAAGATTGGCCAGGACGGCGATCACCGTGACCGGCTGCCGAACATATCTTGAGATCACCATTCATGCCGGGCGCCCTACCACCACGAACGCTCTGGTAATTAGTCTTTTTCGTTGACTCTCAATCCGGGCATCCTAAGAACCCTATATTTAGGGCACAATGATCCGGCGCAAATTGCGCACGGGCCGTTTTGCTCACAGCGTAAGCCCGGAACCAAAGAGAAGGAGAGAGGCCGATGAGCCAGGGCTACAGCATGCTGGGATTTGTGGTGATCGTGATCCTGTACGCAACGATCGGATTGCTGGCGGCAGCGGGAAGCATCTTTCTGGTGCGCAAAGTTCTCTCCGCCAAAGGAGAGCAGATCTTCTACGCCATGTTCCTCATCATGGTGGCTGCGTTTTACCTGGCCTTCACCGCCTACTTCAGAGCAGAAACGGCATTGCGGGTAGAGTTGGCCGCCGTCGGCGTGTTTGCCCTGCTGGGGTTGATCGGCATGCGCGTGCCTTTGGCAGTCGCGGCCGGATATCCGCTGCATGGGCTCTGGGACATCCTGCACGAACTGCAAACGCATGGAATTCACTCCGGGTTTGAGCCAGGCCAGCTTACCGCAATTCCTTTGGCGTATGGATTTTTCTGCCTGGCCTACGACCTGTGCATTGCGGGGTACGCTTACACCCGACGCGAAGAGTGGAGTGCGGCGTGGAAGGCGCGCGTCCGCAGCGCGGCGGTTTGAGAAGTCGTCTGGCTCGCATCCTCTCTCTGTTTGGCTTGTCCGCTTCGGGCTCAGGGCCGTGGCGCGGGAGCCATCTGCGGAGAGGGACAATGGTTTGCCGTAACGCTGCGATCCTCCTGGTGATTTAGCTCAACTCGGCGCTCGATCATCAAGGCATACAGTTCGGTGACAATCGCCAGCAAGACTCTGCCGGACATCACTGCTGCAATCCCCCATGTACTCCAAAGGAAGCCGGCCAGCACAGGCGCGGCCACTCCGCCGGCATCCTCTCCCATGCTGAGCCAACTCATGGTGCGCGCCCGGTTGCTCCTGTCCGAACTGGAGATTTGAGCCATTAAGGCGCCCCATGCAGGACGAAATGCGGCTTTACCCAGATCGTCAATGCTGCGCGCCACACCAACACCCAGATAGGTGGGCCAGACCAGATACAACACTGAGGAGAAGGTGTTGGCGACGCTGCGCACCAACAGCGTCAGTTTGCGGCTGACATTGTCTGACAGCCAGCCAAACAGCGGACCAGCCAGGACCGCGATCAGAGTGGAGACGGTGTAAATGATTCCCGCCTGAGCCTTGCTGAGATGCGCGTACTCGGTAGCGATTACCGGGAACAATCCGCTGAGCATCTCAGCCGTACCCGCGACGAGGAACCCGAAGCCCACGAACGGCAGCACGGAAGATCGCTTGCGTGGCGGTTCCTGCGCAGCAGTCTGCCCTGCAGACCCGGATGGAGGCACGGGGGCATGAACGCGAGGTTCGTTCACAAAAATTGCGACGAGGAACACCGGCAACAATGAAAGTCCAAACGCGACGTAAAATACCGCAGCATAATTTGAGGCCGTTAAAGCCAGCAGCACACCGGCAAGGGCCTTGCTCACGGAGTTGGCCACTTGTCTGGCGGTCTGATACCACGCGAAGCTCGAAGCCACCGATTCTTTGCCGCCGTGCTCGGCGATCAAGCCGTTTGCGGTGGGGTCGCGCAGCGACATTGACAGGCCATAGAGGCTGCGGATGGCGTAGAGCGCAAATGGCCCAGCCGCAAAGGCCAACAGGAGTGAAACCAGGCTGCGCATTACGATCGAGGTCACAAAGGTCCGCTTAAGCCCAAAGCGATCGCCAACCCAGCCGAGCATCGGCTTGAAGAGCAGCGCTACCGCGCTGTTCAGAGAGACCAAAATCCCGATCTGGGTAAAGTTCAACCCGAGGCTCCGGGCATAAAGAGGCAGCGCAAAACCGATCACGCCGAAGCTGAGGCGTGAGAGGAGGCCTTCGGCAATGATGGCCAGCAGCGGGAGATTGGCTCGTGATTTCATGCGGAATATCGCGCTCGCATGGAATTGTGGATGTCGCACGCAAGCTTGAGGAAGCGGTCGTGCAACTTGCAACCGGATGCGACCAATCCGCGAAACGTGCGCGGACCTGAACACTCGAACACAAGCGGCTCGCCGTCAAGCGAAGTGACCTGGCCCCCTGCGGCCAGCACCAGCGCAGTGCCGGCACAGGTTCCCCAGGGCTTGCGATGTTTGAAGGAAATGGCAGCGTCTGCCCTGGCGGCAGCCACGCGAGCCAGTTTGTAGGCCATGCTTGCCATTGGCTGAATGGTTCCGATCTGCGTCGCCGTGCTTAGGCCGCGCTTCCACTCCTTACTCGAGACCAGCAAGCGTGGCTGGTGCAAGGATGCCGCGAACGTGGTCCGCACCGGAACCCGGTTCCAGCGCGCCCCAATGCCTAGATGACCGCTGAATAACTCATCCCGCACCGGGTTGTACACCACCCCAAGGACCGCTTCTCCTGCCACGGCCAGTCCGATGGAAAGAGAGTATTCATCGCCGCCCTGAACGTAGTTGCTGGTGCTATCGAGTGGATCGACGATCCAGGTTCGATCGGTAACGCCTTGCGCGAACGCCGGAGCCTCTTCCGAGCAAATCGCATCTCCGGGAAACGCAGCGGCCAGACCACGGCAGATGATTTCATTGGAGGCGAGGTCCGCCGGTGTGACGATCTCTCCGTTCGCCTTGAACCGCGCCTCCTCGCGATTTTCCTGGCGGGAGTGAAGAAGAGCTCCGGCTTCAAGCGCGAGTTGCTCGGCCACTTTCAATTCGGCTGTGAGATTCAGGATGTCCAGTTGCCGTGCTTGTGCACTGCTGGGAAGGGCGGCTCCGGTCATTGGATCACCTCGAAGTGTGGTAGTTGTGGCTGGAAGCCCCGAGATTGGAGAGAAGCAAAATTCTCTATGCA
>JBAIYI010000062.1:0-4523 GCA_037915955.1 Terriglobales bacterium | reverse complement strand
CGCAGCGCATCAACCACATGGGCACGCTGGGCACCGGGAACCACTTCATCGAAGTGTGTCTTGATGAAGCGGAGAACGTCTGGTTCATGCTGCACTCGGGCTCGCGTGGCGTGGGGAACCGCTTTGGAACGTTTTTCATCGAGCTGGCCAAGCAGGACATGCGCCAGTGGATGATCAACCTGCCGGATGCGGATCTCGCTTACTTGCCGCAGGGCACCGAGCACTTCCACGATTATGTGGAGGCTGTGCACTGGGCGCAGGAGTACGCACTGCTGAACCGACAGATCATGATGGAAAACATTGTGGGGGCGGTGCGCGGCTGCGGGCTGGTGCCGGCATTTGAAGCCCACGTGGAAGCGGTGAACTGCCACCACAACTATGTGACCTGGGAGCACCACTACGGCGAGAACGTGCTGATCACGCGTAAGGGAGCGGTCCGCGCCCGTGAGGGCGATATGGGCATCATCCCCGGCAGCATGGGAGCGCGTTCTTACATTGTGCGCGGCAAGGGAAACGCGGAGAGCTTCACCTCCTGCAGCCACGGCGCGGGCCGTGCGATGTCCAGGGCGGAAGCCAAGCGCCGCTACTCTGTGGCTGACCACATTGCGGCGACGCAGGGTGTGGAGTGCCGCAAGGACGAAGACGTGATCGACGAGACCCCGATGGCCTACAAGCCGATTGACGCGGTGATGGAGGCGCAGAAGGACCTGGTCGACATTGTGCACACCCTGCGCCAGGTGGTGTGCGTGAAGGGGTAAACTGAGCGAGAGAGCTGAAGAGTTCTCTCGCTTTTTCGATCGGCTCGACTTTTATGGACACAACTCTCCTGCAGCAGTTGAACCAGGTTCGCTATCGCGAGTTGAGCGATTTGATCGGACGAACCGTAACGATCTCGAGCCTGCATCGCATTGGTGCTGATCTGCTGCTTGCGGTGAATTCCTCAGTGCCGCCCGTGAGCACAGTGAAACCTGATTTTGATCAACGCGCCATACTGGGAAAGTACAAAATGCTTGACGTTGCTTTTCCGTTGCAGGAGCCGGAACTTTCGCCTTCAGATACGGTTGGGAGACAAGGCCTTGTGGAGCTTGGTTACATGGAGGAACACGAGGCGGCAACCAATGAGAAGACAGAGAAAGACGACGATTATTTCCTGCGTGATCTCATCCAGCAAACTCAGCAAGGCAAAGAATGGCTCAAGTTCGTCCTGGATGTGTGGCCGTTACGCGATGCCTGCAGAGAGTACATGAATGCCATTCGTCCGAACGGGCAAAATGCAGACTCCGACGAAGCCTGGGGAAAACTGATGATCCAAGTGGACCAGCTCTTTCCCGGTCAGTTCCGGATTCGCGATGCCTGCATCACCAACGCACGCTATATCTGGTTTCACAAGCACTTCTATATGTAGACGCCAGGGGGCTCGCTCAGCGCCGGCCTGCGGCGATTTCTGCTTTCAACTGCTCCACGCTCTTCTCCAGCCAGTACTGCTTGTAGTTCTCCACTGTCATGAGCGTGCGCGGGTACATGCGGTCCACGTAGACGGTCCCGCCCAGATGATCGATCTCATGCTGGAGGATGCGCGCGTACCAGCCGGAAGCTTCAATCACACGGGGGACGCCTTTTTCGTCGAGGCATTCCACGCGCACACGCCGCGCCCGCGGAACCAGCCCCAGAAGGCCATTCAGGCTCAGGCAGCCCTCGAAGAACTCGACTCTCTCGTCGCCGATCAGCGTGAGTTTGGGATTGATGATCACGTGGAATGGCACGGCCACCCGTTCGCGCTCGGCCAGCTGTTCCGGCGTCCAGTCTTTGGTGTATTCCTTGCGGTCTTCAATCACGGCAAGCTGAAGGTTGCGGCCGATCTGCGGGGCGGCCAGGCCCACGCCCGGCGCGTCATACATAGTCTCTTTCATGTCGGCGATCAGATCGCGGATCTCGCGACTACGGATCTCATTCGGGCGCAACGAACGCGCCTGCTGTCGCAGCACCGGCTCGCCAACCTGGACAATAGGCAGAATCAATGAAGGCTCCTGACTGAACGCCCCGCTCCTGATGAAACAAGGCTCCCGTCCAAAGGGAGCATTCTAATCGAAGGGCCACTGCACTACGGTACATGCCACCACTGGCATTTAGAACTTAGGTGACATCCCTTAGCGTGACGTAGGCAAAAGGCGCGAAGTCGCATAATATCTGCCTAACGCTGGCCTGCACTCTCCCAGAAGTTAGCGCCGCAAAAGTTGACCGCCATGAGTTTGGCTATTTTTCCAAACCGCCGCCAATTTCCGGGCACCCGGATGGTGCCGGTCCTCGTCTTTTTTGAGGAAGACGGCCTGGCCGAACGCTACTTTGTAGACATCCAGCGCTTCCGTCGCGCCCTGTTTTCCGAATTGAAGGACGAGTCCGCCGAGGTCGAACGGATTGTGATGGTCTCTAACGAAGACCTGGTCGAGCGGTATTACGCCGATCTGCGCCTGCCGAACACGCGCGTGATCGCCCTGACCAGCCAGCGCTTCAAGGACCCGCGCAATGACGGCGCCATCTACGCCTATCTGCCCACCGGAGTGCCGGAAACGCTGCTGGAGCGCGTGGTGGATAACGCGCTGGACCACATTCACCTGGTGCACACGCGGCACGAAGTCAACCAGCGGCTCGCCGGAGCGAGCCAGGAGATCCATGAGCTGAACCAGATTGGCGCGGCGCTTTCTTCCGAACGCAATCCAGAAAAGCTGCTGGAGCTGATCCTGACCAAATCGCGCGAGTTTACTTCCAGCGATGCGGGCTCCATCTACCTGGTGGAATCGAGCGGAGAGAAACTGGCCCGTCAATCACTGCTGTTTATCGACTCGCTAGCCGCGCCCCCGGCGGAAGCTGCGCCGTTGCAGCAGAAGCTGCGCTTCAAGCTGGCGCAAAATGACAGCGTGCAGATCGCCTTCCGCGAGCAGAAGATGGAAGTCAACGAGCATTCCATTGCCGGTTATGTTGCCCTGACGGGCGAGATTGTGAACATCCCGGATGCCTACCGCCTGGCGTCGGACGTGCCGTACTCCATCAATCGCACATTCGACGAAGATTCGGGCTATCGCACGCGCTCGATCCTGGCGGTGCCTATCCGAAACCAGAAGGACCAGATTGTGGGCGTGCTGCAGCTCATCAACGCCAAGCGTGACCGCGACTCCAGGCTCAGTTCCCGCGCGGCGGTGGACGATCAGGTCATTCCCTTCACGCCGCGGCAGCAGGAGATTGTGCTCTCGCTGGCCAGCCAGGCTGCGGTCGCCTACGAGAACAGCCGGCTTTACGACGACATTCAGCGGCTCTTTGAGGGCTTTGTGCGCGCTTCCGTCACTGCAATCGAAACGCGCGACCCCGCCACGTCCGGTCATTCCTTCCGTGTGGCCAACCTGACCACGGCGCTGGCCGAAGCCGTGGACAAGATTGCCACCGGTCCGTACGCTCCTGTGCGCTTCAGCCGCGACCAGATGCGCGAGATCCGCTACGCCAGCCTGTTGCACGACTTCGGCAAGGTAAGCGTGCGTGAGGAAGTGCTGGTAAAAGCCAAGAAGCTTTACCCGGCCCAGATGGAACTCATCCACGAACGCTTTGCCTTTGTGCGGCGCACGCTGGAGAACAACACTCTGCAGGCCAAGCTGCAATACCTGCTGGAGAACGGGCGCGAGAAGTTCCTGAAGGCCGAGCAGAGGTTTGACCGTGAACTTGCCGTGCGCCTGAAGGAAATGGACGCACACCTGGCGGCAATCGTGTGGGCCAACGAGCCTACAGTGCTGCCGGAGGGTGACTTTTCCATACTGTCTGATATCGCCGCACGCACCTACACCGGGCTGGACGGCAACGCAAAACCGCTGATCACGCCGGAAGAAATCAACCTGCTTTCTATTCGGCAGGGTTCGTTGGATGAAGATGAGCGCCTGCAGATTGAATCGCACGTCGCTCATACCGTGAGCTTCCTGGAGCAGATTCCCTGGACCACCGAACTGCGCAGCATCCCGGAGATTGCCCGCGCGCACCACGAAAAGCTCAACGGCACCGGCTATCCGCACCGGTTATCCGCGCCGGAGATCCCCATCCAGGCACGCATGATGACCATCTCTGATATCTTTGACGCGCTCGCCGCCGCGGACCGGCCCTACAAGAAGGCCGTCTCAGTGGAACGCGCGCTGGAGATCCTTGATCTTTCCGTCAACGACGGCGAACTGGATGCGGCGCTGTTCCAGATCTTCAAGGAAGCGCGCATCTACGAACACTGGCGCGTGGAAGCCAGCGCCTACTAACCCTTTTCGCCCGCATTCCTGCGCGATTGCAGCTTCAACCTACTTTGCCGGTTCAAATGTGTATTCAAGATCGTAATAGTGCTTGCCGTCCTTCATGGTCAATGTGAAGCTGCCGCTCAGTCTGGCAAGCTGGCCTGTGCCGGACTCGGGCACCACCGTGATGGTCAGTTGCGGCACTCCGTGGTTCATGGTGCCACTATGCTGCAGCGCGAAGCTGCCGCTGTGGCCGCTCAGGGTTCC
>JBAIYI010000535.1:0-7494 GCA_037915955.1 Terriglobales bacterium | reverse complement strand
TTGGCTTTTCCATGGGCGCTCAGCAGGCGTTTCAGTGGGCGGTGAGTTATCCCGACTTTGCTGACCGGATCGTCGCCACATGCGGGACAGCCAAGACCTGGCCGCACGGCGTTGTACGTCTTGAAGGCCAGATTGCGGCGATTACCGCCGATGCCGCCTTCCAGAACGGCGACTACAAGACTCCTCCGACCAAAGGCCTTGAAGCCTGTGCGGTGGTCTGGACCGCATGGCTATTCTCGCAGGAGTGGTGGCGCAAAGAACTATGGCGTGAGGATTCGCCGCCTGGCACCACCTTTGATCAGGTGCTGAACAACTTCCGCACCAAGTTCATCCCCGGCGCCGACGCGAATGATCTGATTCTGCAAGCGCGCACGTGGGAGAAGCACGACGTGAGCGCCACGCCGGGCTTCGGCGGAAACATTGAAAAGGCGCTGGGCGCGATCAAGGTGCCGTTCCTTTATATGCCATCGGAAACCGATCTCTATTTCCCTCTCACCGACGCGCGCTATGAAGCCGCTATGATGCACACAGTAACGCTCACGCCCATTCCGTCGCTGTGGGGACACACCGCCGGCGCCGGAAGCAACCCGGCCGATTTGAAGTTTCTGAATGAGAAGATCGGGGCATTCATGAGTGACAGCAAAGCAAAATAATGCGGGCAGCCGCGCTGAGCACCTGACTCAGATCAGTGCTAGTCTGTGTCAATCAGTGGCAAATGGTTTCTTGAATTCGCGTGTCTTCGCGTTCATTCGCGGCTGACTCGGGTTTGGCTAATTGCCAATTGCTATTTGCTAAATGCTTTTTTTTACTGCACCTTCCTCTGCGGGACTGAATCTCATTATGTTGTCCTGAGGTAAAGGTCTTTATGCATCATGCAATTCTCGGCGCCGGGGGAGTCGGCGGACTCATTGGCGCGGTGCTCGCACAGGCAGGCGAGCGGGTCACCCTCATTGTCCGTCCGGACTCGGTGGAGCGGCAGCCGCGACAGCTCTCGCTCGATTCGAAGTTCGGGAAGTTCACTGTGCCGGTTGAAGTCACGGCAACCGTAGCAAGTCCTCTCGACGTGCTGTGGATCACGGTAAAAGCTACTCAGCTCGAGTCGGCGCTGGAAAACATTCCACCCGACACCCCGATCCGTTGCGTTGTGCCGCTGCTCAATGGCATCGACCACATCGGCATTCTGCGCGAACGCTTCGGCGACGACCGTGTAATCCCGGCAACGTTCGCGGGCGAAACAGAACGCACCGCTCCCGGTGTGATCGTTCATCGCTCGCCATTTGCGCGGCTCAATCTGGCAGAGTCAGGCAAGCCGCTGCTGAAATCGACTCTCGAAATATTCAAGCGCATCGGGTTCGAATGCAATTTCATTGAGAATGAAAGCACGCTGCTGTGGAGCAAGCTTGCCTTCCTGGCGCCTTTTGCGCTTTCCACCACTGCCGCCGGCGCTCCCCTCGGCGCGGTGCGCAACGATCCACGTCGCAAGAAGCTGCTGGAAGACTGCATCCGTGAGGCCTGCGCCGTGGCCAACCGGAGCAATGCCGGCCTGGTTCCGGAAAAGCTGATCGCCACGGTGAACGGCATGCCTGCGGAGATGCGCAGCTCCATGCAGAAAGACGTGGAAGCAGGAAACCCGCCGGAACTGGACGCCATTGCCGGCCCCATCCTGCACGGCGGCCCTCAGTACGGCATTCCCGCGCTTGCCACACAGGAGCTGGCTATTGAAATCAAGCGGAAGCTGAAAGCGAAAGCAGCCAGCTAGAGACGTACGCTAGAATTCCAGTGATCCCCAATCAGTGTCGGAGGAAAGATGAAGAAGAGCGTTGCCGCGGCGCTTCTGTTTTCTTGTGTCCTGGCGTTGTTTGCCGTCCGTGATTACATTCAAGCGCAGCAGTCCCAGGACTACCAGGCCATGACGGATAAATTCTTTACATTGCTGAGCAAGGGCAAGTCAGACGAGGCAATTGACTTCATGTTCAGCACCAACCCTGCCCTCATGAAGCTCACCGACCAATCTGAGCGATTGAAAAACCGCTTCAACGAGCTAAATGCCGCAATTGGCGGATATGGTTCCAATTACAAACTGCTTGAGCTCAAGGTCGCGGACAGGTTCGTATATCAGCACTTTTTCGTGGCCTATGATCTTCAACCCATCTCTGTCCGAATCAAATATTACAAACCCGGAAGCAAATGGATGGTATACGGTGTGCAATTCGATACGGATCTTACCGACGCCATTCAGAAACAAGGCGACGAGGGTCTTTTTAAGAACACAAAATAGGAGATCCTGAGACGTCAAACGAAGTTAATCAGCACGATCTCCGGCCGCGTGCCCACGCGCATCGGGGGCCCCCAGGTGCCTGCGCCGTAAGAGGTGTACACCTGCAGTTTCCCAAACTGCTGCAGACCGTAGATGAACTTGCTCCAAACTTTCTGCGCGACCCACGTGTAGGGAAAGAACTGTCCGCCATGCGTGTGTCCGGAGACCTGCAATGAAACGCCTTCTTCTTCACTGATGGGCAGGCGCACCGGCGCGTGCAGCATGAGAATGCTGGGACGCTGGCGGTCAAGGTTCAATCCGCGCAGGATCTCGCGAAAACTTTCAGGATTGATGGCGTCCCGGTAGTGCACACCAGCAAGCTGAAGTCCCTGAAGATCGACCTTCTCGTTATTCAGCACACGTACACCCGCTCGCGCGATGGGCGGCAGATACTCGGCGTGGCTGTAAAACTCTTCGTGATTGCCCTGGATATAGAAGACGCCTTCGAAAGACGAGCCGTCGCGCGCCCAGTCCAAGAACTCAGCCCAGGGCTGGGCAAGTTTTTCGAAGTCCGCGGCCACACCGTCATAGACATCGCCCGCCAGCAGGACCATATTGGGACGAAGCTCGCGAAGCTTGCCGGTCACGCGACGGATGAAGCGCCCGTTGCGCACGTGCCCAAGATGAAGATCGCTGACCAGTGCGGCAACGCGTCCGCGCCACGCGTCAGGAAGATTCGGCAGCTTCACCGGCACGCGCACCACGCGCAGCCATGAGGCGTTCACCACACCATAGAGCGAGACCAGCGGAGCAAGACCGTAAAGCACGGCGGCAATCGTGTGCGGCGCCCAGCCAAGATGCAGCAGTCGCGAAAAGCCGTAGGCAATCCAGCAAAGCAGAGATGCCCAGAGCAGATAACTGGAGACGCCCAGCCACACAGCGGCAATCACATACACGGCGCGGGCGATTGGATCATGCGCATACCAGCCACGCAGAGACGCCACGACAAAGCTGACGGAAAGAACAGCGAGCGCAATCTTCAGCGCGGGAGTGGCGACTCCCGGACCAAAGAAGCTGACCAGGGTCATGTACAAAAACAGGTGACCGAGAAAGATGATGGATTGAACCGTACTGATGAAGCCCAGCAGACGAGTGCGCACTCCTCTAATAATCCTTTACCGGATAAAAATATGATGCCTTGCTTATGCGATTGAGCGTACCACGCCGCCATCCACCCGCACTGCCGCGCCGGTGGTGGCGGAAGCCTGCTCTGACGCCAGATACACAACCATGTTTGCGACTTCCTCATTGCTGGCGAAGCGCTTGATCAGCGAGCTCGGGCGCATGGTGCGGAAGAATTCCTTTTCCATTTCTGAAAAGCTCTTGCCCGTCTGCTTCCCAACCTGCTCCACAAAGCGCTCCACGCCTTCAGACCGCGTAGGGCCGGGCAGCACCGAATTCACGGTCACGCCGGTGCCGGCCACCGTCTCCGCCAGGCCGCGCGCCACGGCAAGCTGCGCGGTCTTGGTCATGCCGTAATGGATCATCTCTGCCGGAATCTGCAACGCCGACTCGCTGGAGATGAACATCACCCGTCCCCAGCCGCGCTTGACCATGCCTTGCGTGTAGTGCCGGGCAAGACGCACACCGCTGAGCACGTTCACGCGGAAGAAGCGGTCCCAGTCGTCATCAGGGATGTCAAAGAATTTCTTGGGCTCAAAAATTCCGAGATTGTTGACCAGAATGTCCGCATCCGGAATTCGCCGCATCAACTGGTCAGCGGCTTCACGAGTGCCAAGGTCGCCAGCAAAGCCTTCGCACAGGCATCCGGCGTGCTTCTTTCGGATTTGCGAGACTGCAGCATCCACGCGCGGCTGGGTGCGGCCGTTTACTACTACCTTCGCCCCCGATTCGGCCAAGCCTGCGGCGATCGCAAGGCCAATGCCCGCTGTGGAACCTGAAACAATGGCCGTCCTCCCGGTAAGACGAATCTCCATGGCATCCCTTTCTGTTCATTCTGTTCAGCAGGAAACAGATAAAGATGACGGCGATGGTTGATTAGATTCATTTAACCTTCGTGGTTTGGAGCAGGCCTGGAGAAATGAAAGCCGTGTGCCGCAAGAATTCGATGCGGAGTGATTTCGCTCTGAAGTACATAGGGAGGCTGCCATTCACTGCCCGGCTCGATGTACGTTGTGACACTCCGCATGAAGCCGATCTCTTAGTTCGGCTATGTCAGAAACCAGCATCATCTCTGAATGTGGACACCTTAATTCTCGTACTCTCGAACTAGGCCCAAAGGCGTGTCTACAGGCGCGTCTCTGCGTGCTATGCTGCCTAGAATCATTGATATCCTCAGTCGTAACGCTTAGAGAGGAGAAAAGCTAGTTTGTCCCCCTCCCCCGCGAAACGCATCCGTGCAGCTGCCTGGGTGATCACAGTTCTGTTGCCTATCGCAGCCTGGATGCTGACGAGCTTCAGCTCACCATTATTCCGCCCCAGCGTGGGCGCTTTCTTCGTTGCCGCGGCGTGCCTTTCCGCCGCCATCGGCGGTTTGCCCACGGCGCTGGTTGCGATTGCCCTGAACGGCCTGGCTCTGAATGCCTTCGTGTACTTCTACCATCCCGCCGGTGTAAACCAAGGCGCGGCGGAGCTCTGGACGCTCCTGCTGGCCGTGGTGGCATTCATTGTGGGCTACGCGCGGGAGAAGTGGTCGGCAGCAGAGTCTCTCGCCGGGCGATTACGCTGCGATCTGGCACGGCTGCGCGACGAACTGGAATCGCAGCGCTCTGACCTGAAGAGGTTTCACGAGCTGAGTGTGCGGCTCTCCAGCAGCCTGGAACTGCACCGCCTGCTCAATGACGTGCTTTCGTCAGTTGCGACCCTGCAGAAAACCGATCTGGCGCTGATGCTGGTGCTGCCTGAGCGCAACAGCAAGACGCTTCGCGTGCAGGCATTCACGGGGTTTACGGCCGAGCAGATCAAGATGTTCGACGAATTCCCAGCCTCGTTCTTCTCTCCAGAGCAGCGCGTGCTGGTGGAGGACACCAAGAAGGACACACAATTCCCGTTCGCAGGAGCGGCGGAGAGTGTCGGATTCCGAGCACTCTTCAGCATGCCGATATCCAATGTGCGGGGCGAACCGGTTGGTGTGGTGGTCACTTTCTTCCGCAAGCCGCACGCGCCCAGTGAGCGCCAGTCACGTTTGGTGGAACTGTATGCCCGCCAGGCCGCGAATGCGCTGGACAACGCAAAGCTGTATCGCAACTCACTGGATACGCTGGCAGCAGAGCAGGCACGGGCCGCAGTGTTACGCTCCCTGGCGGAAGCTTCCGTCCAGATCAACTCAGCGCTCACGCTTGATTCGCTTCTTCAGGTCATTACGGACCAGGCACGGACGATCATCGGCGCACGGCAGGCTTTCACGACGTTGCTGGCGCGCGGCGGATGGAACCAGAGCCTGACTTCTGTTTCCGCGGCGGATGGACAGCCATCCTTCATCTTTCCCCAGGAAAGCTCAGAGATGTTCGCGCTGGCCTGCAACCTGAATAAGCCCATGCGCCTGAGCCCACGGGGCAAAAACGGCGGGCCATGGCGCGCAATGATGAAAGCCGACGAGGCCGCGCAGCGCGGCTGGCTAGCAGCACCGCTGCTCACGCGCGACGGCCGCAACCTGGGACTGATCCAGCTCTCCGACAAAGCCAGCGGTGAATTTTCGTCCGATGATGAAGCCATCCTGGTGCAGCTCACGCATATGGCCTCAGTAGCCATTGACAATGTGCGCCTCTATCGCGAAGCCCAGGAGCAAATTTCAGAGACAAGACGCACGCAGGAGGCGCTGGAGCGCAGCAAGGAAAGCATGGAGCTGGCACAGAAATACGTCGGCATCGGCCTGTGGGAGTGGGACCTGCAAACGGGCGCATTGGCCTGGTCTGACGAACTGCGGCGACTTCATGGCTTTGCTGCGGAGAATTTCGATGGCCGGTACGAAAGCTGGATGGAGAGCATCCACGCCGATGATCGCCAGCAGGTGCACCAGGCGATTACGGACGCAATGACGCGCAGCGGTGAATATGAAGTCCAGTACCGCGTGGTGTTTCCTGATCACAGCCTGCACTGGCTTGAGGCGCGCGGCCGAACGATCCTGATGGCGGAAACTCCGGTGCGTATGCTTGGCGTGGCTATGGACGTGACCGCGCGCAAAGCCTCCGACGAGGCTCTTCGGCATTCCGAGAAGCTGGCCGCCACCGGCCACCTTGCGGCCAGCATCGCTCACGAGATCAACAATCCGCTGGCTGCGGTAACCAATGCACTTTACATCCTGAGGACGCACACGGCGACACCGCGCAATCTGCTGGATTACATCCGCACCGCGGAGATGGAGCTTTCACGGGTAGTCCATATCACGCGGCAGACGCTCGGGTTTTACCGGCAGATCTCGTCGCCGGTCACTGTGGACGTTCACTCCTTGCTGGATGAGACCATGGGTGCGTTTGAGTCGCGATTAGAGAAACATAAGATGCTCCTGCACCGCCGGTATTCCGCCATTGAAGCATTGCTGGGATATCCAGCGGAACTTCGGCAGGTATTTTCCAACCTGCTCCTGAATGCGCTTGAAGCGGCTCCTGAAGGCGGCAACGTGAGCCTGCGAACCCGGCAGGTACATGATCGCGAAGGCCGGCTGGGGGTGCGGATCACGATTGCCGACGACGGCCCCGGCATTCCGGTGGAAAACATGCCGCACATCTTCGAGCCCTTCTTCAGCACCAAGGAAACCAAGGGCACCGGGCTGGGACTCTGGGTGAGCCAGGGACTGGTGCAAAAGCACGGCGGCAAAATCCGCCTGCGAACCAGCACTGCCGCCAACCACCATGGAACGTGCTTTGCCGTGTTTCTGCCCTTCGCTCAGACGGAACAAGCAAACGGCATCACGGACGTGCAGGTACCGGCAACGAGCCCGGCGCTGCGGCGGGAAGCGGCGGCATCCGGGAACGATTTATCAGCCGCCTAACACTACTCTCAGGCAAGCACCTGAAAACACTACACGTAAACGCTCTTATATCGCTAAGCGATAGGATTGCGCGAAAGGACTAGCCCTTCATGGTTCCCGGGTCAGGGCTTTTGCCGATGGTTGCGTTTATTCAGATGAGATAAAACGGGCATATTCAGCGGCTGATCCAATCGTTGAGAAGTGCCCAAAACAGTGATATTTAAAGAAAATTAATTAGGTGAAAAAC
>JBAIYI010000417.1:0-5512 GCA_037915955.1 Terriglobales bacterium | reverse complement strand
CCCCGGGGGAGTCCCAACCCCTCCCCGAAAACAAAGCACTTACGTCATAGCTCGCCGGACCCTCCCCGGCGAGCTCCCCGGAGCCCTCCCCGAATTTCCGGGACGCCCTGGCACTTCTCACGTTCCGGCTGACACAGCCAGGTTTACCAGACTGCTAACACCTGTGAAGCCGAAGCTAGCGGCTAGAAGCTAGTAGCTCTTTAAATTTTCAAAGATCTTTCCCAAGTACCACATACCAACTACCAAGTACCGGTCTTCGCCTGGGCAAATCAGCCTAACTTACAACGGTTTTGCTGCACGAATCAACAGCGAAGTTGGCCAGTGCCGCTCCTCGTCCAAAAATCCCGCAAGCTGTTACACCGTCCAATTTATTTGGCTGCCGTCCGCGGCTTGTGCGTTCTCCACCGAAAGCCTCGGTTTTCCTTTGTCCTTTGCGTCCTATACCTGAAAAAGTTCCCACATCCGCTGCCAATCAGCTTTTGTCTAGCTGTTGTGATCAGGCCTTACATTCCGCAGGGCTTGCTCATGAAATGACGATTTCCTGCAATCTACGCCCGGCGACTTGGGAACGGCGCGTTTGGTATCACGGAACCCGGTGAGCTGAGTCACTGACACTGCCCAGCGTAGGACGGAGCCTTTCCATAGGAGCTCATTTTGCCTCTCCGAAGAGCGCTTCCCCGGAAGTGAGTCGCAGACGGAAGCGCGCCAGAGTCGAGGGTATGGGTTGCTATGCAGGGTTGTAGACGGTTGCTCGGTAGAACGCAGCCGAACGCTTCAAGAAGGAGACACACATGAAACGCGGGTTGACGAGGAATTCTAGCCTCACGCCTCTGCGCAGGGTGGGGGCTACCACCAGGCTAGAGACTGCGACCGGAGACATTTACACTCCCGAATGGGAGCAGTTCCAGAAGGAAGTTTTATATCCACGGGAAAACATCGACATCAAGAACAAGAATTATTTTTGCCATCTCGGCATACAGGACCGCAAGTTGGACGGTAAGTTACTTCGCAAGATCGGCGTTTGGGCCGGCCACGAGCAGATCAACGCCATCCGTATCTGGTTAGGCGACGATCTGCCGGTCACCAAAGGCCTGGCTTGGGGATCGTACAAAGAGTTGGAATTCAAACCCGGGGAGCGCATCACAAAGCTGTCGCTGTGGTACAACGGCGCTCGCTCACGCATCACCGCCATCCATTTCAAAACCAGTGCAGGGGAAGAGTTCGATCATGTAATGACCGAACATGGAAGGGCACAGGAATATCCAATTGACATCGGCTCCGGCATCTGCGCCGGTGTGGAAGGCATCGCCGACCAGGGAATTTACGATCTCGCCTTCATTTTTCTGAAACCGGTGGCCTGTTTCCGGCTCACAAATGTGACCTATCCCACGCTGGGCGCCGATTCGGGCACAATCGCTCCGGTCAAACTCCAGGAGTTCAAGGACCAGAACCTGGGCACAAATGCCCAGTCCTGGAAATTCGCCGGATCGCACAAGATTGCCACTTCATCATCATGGTCAGTGACCATGGGCCTGGCAGTCCACGCCGAGATGTCGGTGGAGGCTTCCATTCCAGAAGTTGCTAAAATTGGCGCGAAATTCGGCTGGAACCTGAGCCTTTCAGCTACCCACGGAAGCTCCAGGACGGAAGAGAGCTCCCTTAGCTGGGAGGCAAGCGGCACGCTCCAACCCGGCGACACTATTGACCTCATCGCGCTCACGCGCATGGGGCAGATCGACGTCCCTTACACCGGCGAGATGGAAGTCATTATGAAGTCCGGTTACAAATTCAAATATCAGATCAACGGCCAATACTCCGGTGTGAGCTACACAGAGGTGGAGATCGGGAACTCGGAGTATGTCAGGGCCCTGAAGGCAGCTGCTGCCGCCTGACCGCACGACCAGGTGGAGTGCGCAACCCAATTGTCTTTCGTTGCTCGGGCTGCTGAACGGCGGCACGCAGGATCGGCGCGGAATCATCAGCCGCGCGCATCGGCAGCCCGTGCTCCTCACGGACACGGCGGCCAGTATTTCCATGGCGAGGAACGTTTACGCTCTTGCCGGTCATCTTCTTGCTCCCCTTGAGCCGGCAAAACGGTTACATGGGAATCGAACTCAACAAGCTCTTTGACATCTCCCAACCCGGCCGGTTCACAATCCAAGGCCGTGCGCCGCGATCTCCAGACCAACACCCTTGTGAAATCCAACTCGCTCAAGCTGAAGGTGACGCGCTAGCTGGCGATCATGTAACGTGAGCCACCTCCGCACCCACACTCGTGGTTCGAATACACCAACCGGCTCGCCCGGTTCTGGCGAGCTGAGACACCATGCTCACAACTGCAACCCACTGGACTGCAGGTTAGACCATAACAGTTCAAGCCTCGGCGAGGCCGACTTGCGCGCCGAGCCGAGTGCCGCAAGGCCTAAGCATCGTTTGCTAACACTGAAAGCTTCGGCGGTTGGGAGCGCAGCGACAGAAATTGAGGGTACCGGAGGCCCGTCAAGAAGTTAGCCCACTTCGTAGCCACGCGCGAGCGCAGCGAGCGGCTGGCGGAGAGGTGGGTAAGGTGAAGGGGAGCGGTCGAGCCCCGGCAGGGGCGGCACAGAGACCGGGGGCATCCACCGAATTGTGTCCGCTTTCGCAGGCTACGCGCGGGCCTTCGGCAGAGTGGTAGAAAGCTTTTCTGCTTATCCAGCACTTGCTCCTTCATCCCGGCCATGCCGGGACTCGGGGCCGTGCGGGGCTAAACTCCTTTCGCGCCCACGGCGCTCGGATATCTGAAGTTGAAGAGCGCCGCCGATGGTAGCCCTACCGATGTGGGTGAAACTGCGATGTTATGCCGGTTAAACCGGCATTCATTGAAGCCACCTTTACACTCTTGCCGACCGGCCCGCTTGCCGCGATTGATAAACTGTTCCGGAAAACTCTCAAATGCTCCTCGCTTCCACGCAACTGCAAACAAAATCGCGCATATCCGCTGCGGTGGATTTGGGAGCCGTTCTGGTTGTTTTCGCAGTTGGCTCTCTCAGTGTTCCGTTCGTGAATCCGATCCTGCGGCAGGGGCACACTCTGTCCGGGGCCTTCACTGCTGCTGCCTTTCAATTTTTTCTTGAGGGGATGGCCCCGCTTACTCTCATGGCATTGCGACGAGAGGGCTTCGCCTGCTACGGACTCATTCGCCATAACCTTTGGCGGTCCCTCGGCCTGGGGCTCGCTCTGGCCGCGCTGTACGACCTTGGCCTATCCTGGCACGCCGGAGCCCTGCTTTGGATTCCTCTCCGCCGACAGCCCGCCGTCCGCATGTCGCTAGCGAGTGGCTTGCCGCTCGGCCTCGTGGGACTGGCGATCACCGTGCTGGTCTGGGGGTTTCTGGAAGGCTTCTTCGGAGTTTACTTCGCCAGGAAGATCAACGTGGCTCTTGGCCATAGCGGCCGGGGCTGCTTTGCTCCGGGTGTAATCGCATTTGCGCTGTTTAATGGCGGCGTTCACCTGATCGTCGGCCAGGGTGCTCAAGGCTTCGTCACCAGCTTTATTTCGGGGTACGCCATCGCAGTAGTTCCGGCAATTTCTGGAAATGCCTGGGGAGGCACGCTGGTACAAACTCTCACCAATGCTGCGGGTCGCCTCTGACCGGCCACGAAAGAAGGAATCAATTTCAGTTCGTAAAGGAGCCGGGCATTCCAGGTAAGGGAAGTGGCTACAGTCTTTGAGCGTTACCAGGCGGGCGCCGGGGATGGCCTGGGCAATGTGCTCGGCGGCATAGGGAAGAAATCGTGGTCGCCGGTGATGACCAGCGCCGGAATGTTCAAGGCCCGCAGCCTGGGATGCAGGTCGTAGCCGTCCGGCGAAGCCCACGTCTCATTCACCAGCCGGTCTTCCACCGCCCTGGATTTGAGAATCCCCTCTTTAATGAAGCCGGCCTGCATTTCAGGGTTTTGCGGGCTCCAGCATGATCTTTTTTCCGGAACGTAACCAGTCGTCAAGCGCCGGCGCATACGTTCGGCTTGCCGGGTGCACGCTGCCATCTTGAAGCCTGACCAGATACTCCCCATTTTCCTGCTTCGTCAGCTCAACGATCTGTTCCCAGCGCACGATTCGAGAGCGATGGATTCGGACAAATCGAGACGGGTCTAGTCTCGTCTGCAGCGATTGCATGGTCTCGCGCAGAAGAAAGGCACCAGTTGAAGTATGCAATTCCGCATAGTCTCGTGCTGCGGCGATCCACAAGACCTGTCTCTCATAGACGATCTGAATGCGGGAGCCCGCCTTGATGGCGAATTGCGTTGCATACTGCTGTGCTTGTGTTTGAGGCGCTGAGGCACTTGAGGCCGGCCTTTTCCAGTGCTTGATGCTGATATAAAGATTGCACCACAGGAAAAGCACCGCGCCACACTGAAGCCAACTCATTCCCCAGGTGCTGCCATTCAATCTCGCCCAGCCAAATGTGGCAAGCCCGATCACGAAGCTGGCAAATGCTCCCAGGAGCAGCGAGATGGCAAATGCGCAGGCCTGCAGCGTAAGCCAGGAATGCATCCAGCGGGCGCTCACCATCCGGCAAAGAGGACGGCCCGCAAGACTTAGAAGGAAGAGTACCGCACAGCCGACCGTATTGTAGCGCAGGATATCGCGTTCACCCAGATGCGGCAGGGCGGCCAGGAGCAGTAATCCATACATCACTGTCCAGCAAACTGCCTGCAAGCGCCAGAACGAGGGTTTCCAGTCTTGCAGCGCGGAGAGCATCGTCCGACATTTTATCAAGGCCAGGGCGGATCGCCCCCCATCATTTCGTCGCACAAGCCGGTCGGCTTGTCGCAAATGGGGCGAAATTCGCATATCGGCAGTAGCCTGGCCGCTCCACCGTCGCTAAGGTGAACTCGCATTACAAAGGCATGGGGCCGATTTCCACAGAGTTCTTCATAGCAAAGGAGGGTCGTATGTTGGCGCAGGAAACCATAGGGGTGAGCATAGAGACAGAGCAGCGGGAAGGGGTGTTGCGGCGATTCTTTGTCAGAGATGATGCTCTTTACGATCATTACGCCGCGCTGGGACAAGCCAAGTCCCTGGGCGCGAAGGTTTTCTACCTGTCAATGCATCTGCTGCCCGGCGTCATGGCATGGGCAATCATCAACGTGAATTCCATTTACGGAGCCGCATTGCGGGTAACCGGGCTCTCCGGGAGGACCCTGCAGTACTCTCTGCTCATTGCCGTCACATTCGGGTGGCATATGGCATTGCCGGTCGTCATTTTGCGCTTCAAGGACAAGCTGACCTGGACGCAAACCCTGCAATTCCTCGGTTTGAATCGCGTGGACCTACGGGGACTGGTGGTTGTCCTGCCGGTCTATTGCGCGCTGTTCGCGCTTGCCGCTTTGCCCTACATGCAATGGATCTGGAACCCGCTGGAGAGATGGCTCCAGGCAGTCCCGGCCTTCCACATGCCGGATTACACCATCTTTAAGGCAGGGCCGGAAGGTTTGTATAGCTTTTCTCCAGTCGCTCTCCTGTTTTTGCT
>JBAIYI010000795.1:0-12572 GCA_037915955.1 Terriglobales bacterium | reverse complement strand
ACACGCCTACTGCGAACGCAAACAGATTGCGCGTTTGGATGAGATCGTGGGGAAGGCGGCCGACACCGCGAGGAGCTACGAGCAGATCGAGGCAAGAGAGCGGGAAAGATTTCCGTGGGAAGGATGACGAGAACGTGCATCCTCCCAGTAGAGAGAGCAGAGCTAGATTTTTGGCACTCTGGGTTTAGGAACCGCCCGCTTTAAGGTAACGATTTTCCACCTCGGATCACCAGCCCCTGAATCGCCATAACTAAAAATAACCAGGTGATTGCCGTTGAAGCAACTCACGGCGCCCTCATCCTTCCAGGTCAGCACCTCTGTGATGGCTCCGGTGGTTAAGTCGAAGATTGGATAGGCTGACCCCCGTGAACGCAAGATCGGAGTCTCACCCAGCTGAGCAATCTTTTCGTCCGGAACGCCGATATGAACAAGCATCATGTTCCCGGCGAGTCGCGGTGTCGCAAAATCCATTCCATCCGGTTGTAACTTTTTGGTTTCCATGAGTTCCCCAGTTTCGGAGAACCGGTATAAAAGCTGGCTCGTAAAGCCGCGGAGGACGAGTACGTCACCATTCGGCTGTGTCACAGCAGCCGGCCTGAAAACCTCAGTTGATTCAGCGGTTCCCGTCCTGGAGAACCTGCTTCGGTTTTCCGGGAGCTGGAGCTCTTTCCTGAACGCCCCGGCTTTGTCAAAGAGATACACGTGCATCTCAATCAGTCCTTCCGGTTGCGTGTATCCAGCGACCAGCCATCCGTCTTTAAGTGGCGCAAGCGCGGTGACACGCGCCGCCGTAGAAGGCAGCTTGAGTTGCACGAGAGATGAGATTTTGCCGGATGGAGCAATGGTGGCGGCAAAGGTATTCAGAAAGCGTTTCGGACTTGCAGGCGATCCATCGACTTGGTTGTACTCGGCTACGGTTCTGACCAATGCAAGCGCACCGCCATCCTTGAGCGGAGAGAAGAATTCAATACTTCCGTTTTCAAGCGTCTTGTTCTCGTCGATATCGATATGTATGGTGGGCCTCTTCGGTCCGAAGCGCACGAGCGAAGAAAAAGTGTCGGAATATCCGCGGAGTGCCGGTATCCAGATGTTCTCCTCTGGATCGCACTGAATCTGTTTCTCCAGAAGGCCAATCGCAACCGCGTCATAGACGTCTTTTGGAACCCTGGTCTCGCTCACGATCTCCAGCGGCGTCACGATTTGCGCCATCGCGGAGAAGGCGAACATGAGGATCAAGACATAGACTGGCAGGTACCTTGCTTTTTGCGCCATGTTCATTTTTGGAGGAAACAGAATACCGCAGATCACGGGTGAAGCGGCAGAACAAAAGAGTTTGCAGAATGCAGAGGTACGCGCTCCGGACGCCAGGCTTTCCGGTGTGCGCGGCGTTTGCCGCCATCTTCCAGTTATGGTGGTTTTCACTGTGCGCAGCCCCGGTCACTGCCGAGGTCAATTTGTATTTCAGGTGTTGCGTTGCGCCGGCAAGAGAATGGCAGGGGTTCTTCCAACCGCTATGGCTGCAGCCACTATGACCAGGACTGCCGCGACTGCGAATGTGAACCGCATACCTCTGTTTACGGCGTCAGGGAGTGCGGTGCTGATATCGCTTGTGCCCGATGCGCACGCGAATACCGCGCCCATGACTGAGGCGCCGGTGATGAGCCCGAGATTCCGCGACAGGTTGAGCATTCCAGAGATGAGTCCCCGCTGGTCCTGGCGAACATCCCGCATTACTGCTGTGTTGTTGGCTGCCTGGAATAGAGCATAATTGGCGGTGACAACCATGATCGGGGCGATGTAGCCGGGAATGCCAAATCTGGCCGGAACCACGGCCAGAATGAAGCAACCGGCCACTATCCCGATCAGGCCAATCATGGTCATGCGTTGCGCACCGAAGCGGTCCACCATACGACCCGCGGGCACGCCGGCGAGCGCGGCGACAAGCGGGCCGACCGACATTACCATTCCGACCGCTGCCGCCTCCAGCCCCAGCGCGCGGGAGAGATAGAACGGCCCCACCACCAGAGTGGCCATGAGAACGGTTGAGACGAGCATGCTCATGGAGAGGCCCGCACGCAGCCCCGGATTCCAGAGCACCTCCAACCGGACCAGCGGTGAAGATGCTCTTGCTTCAGCGGCCACAAAAAGGCCGACGCCCATGGCAGCCGCCAGCAGTAGCGCCAGGTTGAGCGGGCCGAAATGGTTCCGTCCAATCGTCATGGCGAGTGCATAGGCCGCGAGCGTCAGGCCGAGCAACAGCGTGCCCAGATGGTCGAAACCGGCGCCACGCTTCTCATCCAGGTGATCAGCGGGAAGGTATCGATACGCGAGCAGCAGGGCCAGAAGTCCCAGGGGTACGGTGACGAAGAAGATTGCCCGCCAGCCACATCCGGCGATCAAGAGCCCGCCCAGGGACGGACCGAGGGAAGTTCCAATGGCCGATGTCGTACCAAGCAGCCCCATGGTGCGTCCGGTGGCCGCTTTGGGAACAATCTCACTGGCCGACGCCACGGCGAGGGCGACCATGATGGCCGCTCCCAGGCCTTGCACGGCGCGAGCGGCAATCAACAGCCAGAGCGAGGAGGCGAGGCCGCACAGAACTGAGGACGCAGTGAACACCATCAGGCCGGCAATCAGAAGCCGGCGGCGGCCCAGCATGTCCCCGAGACGCCCCACGCTAACGATCAGGGTGGTGGAGGCGAGCAGGTAAGCCAGCACGATCCACTGCGCTCCCTGAAAAGATGCGCCCAAGACGCGCGCCAATGCAGGCAAGGCAGTATTGGCGATGCTGGTATCCAGCGAAGACAGCAGGACCGATAGAGAGAGGCCGGCAAGCGCCCATCGCGTTGAGGATGTCCTTTGCGTACTTTGAACTGGTACCTCATCTATTGCTGCGGCGATTGGCTTCATGAATCGTTCCCTCCGGCTCCCGAAATCGGGGGCATGACCGAAGCTTAGCCAGTTCTATGACATGGCGGAAGGCGCACGATTTGCACTTTATTATTGCGTTTGACGCCATAACTCATTTGTGCCATTGTGAGGGCATGTCCATGCCAGACCTCAACCTGCTGATCACCCTGAATGTGCTGCTGGCCGAGGGCAGCGTGGCGGGAGCTGCGCGACGGTTGCGACTGAGCCCTTCTGCCATGAGCCGGGCGCTGGCGCGCCTGCGGCAGACGATGGGCGATCCGCTGCTGGTGAGGGCAGGACGCGGTCTGGTACCTACACCGCGCGCGCTCGAACTCCGCGGACGCGTCCGTGACCTGGTGCAGGAAGCGGAAGGCGTTCTGCGCCCGGCCGAGCAACTCAACCTCAAACAGCTGGTGCGGACGTTTACGTTGCGGACCAGCGAAGGCTTTGTGGAGAATTTCGGGCCGGGTCTGATCGCCCGCATCAATAAGCTGGCTCCGGGCGTACGCCTCCGCTTCGTGCAGAAATTGAACAAAGACAGCACACCCCTGCGTGAGGGAATCGTGGATCTGGAAACCGGCGTTGTGGGTGAGACCACTGGCCCTGAGCTGCGCGCACAGGCATTGTTCCGGGACCGCTTCATTGGCGTAGTGCGAAAGCGGCATCCGCTGGCCAGCGGCAAGATCACTCCGCCGAGTTATGCCTCAGGCAGGCACGTGGCCACGTCGCGGCGAGGCCTTGAGAAAGGGCCCATCGATGAAGCCTTGAAAGCGCTTGGGCTGGAGCGCCGGATCGCGGCGATCGTCGGCGGCTTTTCCACCGCGCTGGCCCTGGCCAGGTCCTCTAACCTGATCGCCAGTGTTCCCGAGCGGCACACCGGAAAGCTGCGCGCGGGTATGCATAGTTTCCCGCTTCCGGTGGCAGTGCCGGACTTCACGATTTCACTTCTCTGGCATCCGCGGATGGATGCTGATCCAGCCCATCGCTGGCTGCGCGAGTGCATTCGGGAGGCGTGTGCAGGGGAAAGAGGGCGGGTGTATGGGCACACCAAGCCCGATCGAACGCTGGCTCCCGTCCGCTAGCCGGGAAGGCGATCTGAGCCTACCCACAGTTGAGCCAGATCTCTGAGGTTCTCTTTGTATGTGCGCGTTACCAGGTATTCCTTTCCGCCTTTTACACGCAGCCGGTACTCTCCCGTGGGTAAAGGTTGAATCTCCTCCACGGCCGAAATATTCACGACCACAGAGCGGTGGATGCGAATAAAACCGTATGGCTTGAGCTTCTCCGCCATGGACGAGAGAGACTCGCGCAGCAAATAGGGATTGGGCCGGTGCTGCAAGGAAACGTAATTGCCTTCGGCTTGCACTGCCACGATCTCAGCTAAACCCAGGAACAAGATCCTGCCCCTGGCCTTGAACGCAATTCGCGGCGCCTGTGGCTTTGCTATCACCAGGCGCTGCAAGGCCCGGATGAGGCTTGCCGCATCAACTCGGGTTACCGGAAGCAATGACGTATCTGCCGGTTCGTGGAACTCATCGTTTGCCGTCGATTTTTGTCGAATAAACATCCGACGTGCCATGGCTTTCTGTTCCTGAGGGTCGCGGGCGCTCATGATTGAACCCTTGGATTGCCGTATCGTCTCGACTCAGCGCTGCCCGAAGCGAGACTGACGAGTGCTTTGGTTCCCCATGTAATAGTCCTACATGACCGGCGCAGCGGACCCGTCTGACCACTTGCCCACGGAAACGACAAACACATCAATTGGTTGAGCGCCTTTGAATTGAGGAATCAGCATGACCGGGGATTTCTGCAGATCGGCACCCCAAGCCTTGCCGTCCAACGGAGGCGCATAAAACATCAGGTGGGCCAAGTTGTGATGACCGTCATCGGTTAGATAAGCGTTCTTCGACAACATGTAACTCATCGCGCCGGGTTCCAGCGGCGGCAGTTCACCCTTTTCAAACGCTGCCTTGTTGCCTGCGATGATCTCAGCCTTTGTTCGTCCTGCCAGTACCATCTCTGTTCTTTTGAGAGTGGCCGGCAAAATGGATCGCGCGGCCGGCGGATTGAAACAGATGGGACCGCGAATTTTGGGATTCCAGAATTCCGGAGCGTCGGGAGGCGACATCCAGGCTCTCTCGACCGCACATACAAAACCATTCTTGCCTTCGACGGCAGTTTCGTAGCCATGCCGTCCGAGGACCAGAATCGTGGCGTCGTGGGATATGGCTTCCGGCGCTGCACTTCGAGCCAGGGCAATTTCGGCATTTCGGTCTGCCATGAGGTAATGATCGAGCGGTGCCATGACAGAATAGGTTTTTGGGGACGGTTGTGCCTGTCCTTGCTTCATTCCCATAAGCACAAGGACCAGAGCGAAACTTAAAGAAGCTACAATTGCCAATCTTCTTCGGTTCATGGTTTTCTCCTTGAGTCAGTGCCGTTGCCTTTTCCTGACAGCATGTGCCTTCGAGATCCGGCGTCCGCCTCTCCGAGATTGACGGGGCGCCCGGAGAGAATTCAGCCAGCCCACCATATTTCTGATTCCCACATTCCACACCTTCGCATCTTGAGCGTTTTTGGCTAATGCGGCATAGCCCTCATACATGGCGATAAGAAAGCCGGCAGTCTCTTCTGCAACCAGGTCGCGGCGGACTGACATTTGAGACTGTCCTCTACGCAAAGCCGTGGCAATGCCTTCTTGCCAGTCATTGAATATCTTCTCCAGCCGCTTGCGGAATTGTTCGTCCAGCGGGGACATCTCTTGCGCCAGATTGAGGAGAGGGCAACCACCCCGCACATCCTGGGGATGAACTGAGGTAGCTCGAACGATGCGGATCAAAGTATCGATTGGATCTTTGCCCTGCCGCAGAGGAAGCAACCACTTGTCGCGGGTGAGCGCCGGGAGGATCTCTTCGACGATGGCGTGTCCCAGGGCCTCTTTGCTGTCGAAGTGATGGTAGAGTGCTCCTTTGGTGACTCCTGTGGCCTCCAGGATGGCATCAACGCCGGCACTTTGGAATCCGAAGCGGTAGACCTCTTGAAAAGCTGCTTGCAGCAAGCGTTCCCGCGTGCGCTCTGGATCGCGGGCTCGTCGCCTTCGTTGGTGGGCGTTTAACATACCAACCAGTATGTATGTTATTTCTTCGAAAATCAATCACAATTCAGCGTACTTTTGGCTGCTGATGTTCTCGAATTTCGTAACCTCTCGCCAATGTGTATGAAAAGCTGGAGAAACAGTCGCTCCGGTAGTTTTGCGTCCATCCCGAGAGATTGTTAGCCCGCCACTCGTTTTCGCGTCATGAAATGTTGCGCCTGTTGTGTCGCGTAATCGTTGTGAGCGTGGAACAACGAATGCTTCTTCAGTTGTCGCTCAGCAGGAATTTGTGGAGTTGATTCCGCCTGAACTGCCAGAGCACCGAGTGGCACCTGATGCAATTGGCCAGCCATCTCGGCAACACGACTTTACCTAAGGAAACGAGGAGATATGAGAGCATTTAGACCGTTACGGAATTTCTGGATACCGTGGGTTACGACGATTGTTCTGGCTTGCTTTAGCGATGCAGTGGCACAAACCAGCTACCAGGTTACCGATTTGGGCGCGCCCGTGAACGGCGGGAATTTAGGTTGTGCCATGGCCCTCAACAATCAAGGCTGGACGGAGATCATGGAGGGGAACTTGCCACCGGGGCAGCAGGATTTCGCGGGTGGCGAACTTCTAAGCGGACGCGCTCTGATCGATGTCGATGGAGTCAAGACCGACCTCGGCACGCTTGGAGGACCGAACAGTTGGATGAACTGGGGCGGGATCAACGACCTGGGACAAGTTGTGGGGATTTCAGAAACATCTGTTCCAGATCCGGACGGCGAAGACGTTTGCACTTTCGGCACACACCTTACCTGTCGTCCGTTTCTCTGGCAAAACAGCCAGATGAGCGCTCTCCCCACGCTGGGCGGAAATAATGGGCAGGCCAGCCATATCAATAACCGCGGACAAATCGCAGGAACTGCGGAAACAGCAGTCCTTGACTCAGGTTGCTCCCCTTCGCAGCCTTCGCATATTTCCTTGCCGGTATTGTGGGAACAAGGCAAAGCTCAGCCTTTGCCTACGGTGGGTGGCGATCCAGACGGGTTCGCATTCGACATCAACAATCAAGGCCAGGCGGTAGGCGACTCGGGAATCTGCGCCGGTGCGATTCACGCTGTATTGTGGGACAACGGCACTGCCTCCCCGCTTCCTGACCTCGGAACTGGGGCTATCGCCGAGGGCATTAACGACCTGGGACAAATTGCCGGGATCATCGGCAGTGCTGACGGCACCACCGAATTTGGCGCACTTTGGCAAAACGGCGCACTCTCAAACCTCGGCACTCTGCCGGGAGATTTTGCCGCCATAGCCACCGGCATCAACAATCAGGGCCAGGTGGTGGGAAGCACCCTTGACTCCAACTTCTTCTGGTCCCATGGCTTCATCTGGCAGGACGGCGTGATGACCGACCTTAACACGCTGTTTCCTGCAGATTCTAACCTCTTCGCAGTCATGGCTAATAAGATCAACGAGCGCGGACAAATCTCGGGCATGGCAATTGTGCTCGGCGGGCCTGATGCGGGCAATATTCACGCCTTTCTGGCAACCCCGGTAAAAGCAAGCATAGGCAGATCGATTGCGGACGTTGCGCCGGCACGTCCGAAATCCAACTTGCCCGCGAATGTCAGCAAACAGCTTTGGCAGAGATTGAGGCTCGCCCGATCCCGGCAATAAGGTAATTCGTTCCACCGCAATGTGTGCCTGATCTCTGCGCTACGGCACGTACGGTCAGGGAACGGGAACCCGTGAGGCGTGAGAAACGGCACGCCACACGGGTTTTTCAGGCAGCAAGAATTTTTTCTGACGTGTGAGCCGGTTCTGCTCGGAATTGAACATTAACAGTCAGGGAACTGGTTCTCGCCAATCCGGAAGTTGTGTTCAGAGGCTGAGGCGGATCACCGCCTGACCTCATTATGGACATAACATCGCTATTTCAATCTTCCCTGCATTGAGCGCGGGACAAAACTAGCTTGCCGATGCGGCTAACGTGCTTTCTGATGCCTTCGTCACCAGCACGATCTTCCCGGCCACTCCGCCTTTGCCCAGCAGTTCCTGCGCCTCTCGCGCCTGAGCCAGCGGCAGCCGTTGCGCGACGAGTGGTTTGATCTTCTGCTGGCGGAGGAGGTCGAACAGGGTAGCGAGGTCATGGCGGAACCATGCCGGTTTGAGCCGCATGAGGTTCTGGATGCTGTAAGGAACGAGTCGCTTACGACCCGGAAGAAGCCAGCTGGCGATGACGTAGCGAGCGAGAACGGCGGCTTCGCGGAAGCGGTGGCGGCCACCGGACTTGCCCGAGGCGAGGCGTCCGCCCGTCGTCGCTCCGAAAGTCATGGATCCGGTAAAGCCATAGACCACGACGCGGCCACCGGGGCGGAGGGCCTCTCGCGATCGCCAAACGTGTTTGCCGCCGATGCCGTCAAAGACGACGTCCACTCCGTCGCCGGTCAGGCGGCGGATCTCCTGCACGAAGTTACACGTCTTGTAGTCGATGGGAATGCCGCCCATGGTTCTGACGGTCTCCGCCTTAGGCGCGGAGCATGTGCCGTACATCTCCAGTCCAGCGAGCCGGCCAAGCTGGAGCAGCGCCGTGCCGACGCCGCCGGCTGCGCCGTCAATGAGTACGCGCTGGCCGGGTTGGAGATGAACGGAACGGTGCATCATCTGGTAAGCGGTGACGTAGTTCAGGATGAGGCAGACGGCTTCGGCGGGGTCGAGCCCGGGCGGGACAGGAACCAGGCTGCCCTGCGGCAGGCAGACGAACTCTGCCTGGGCGCCACTGATAGGCATGGCGGCAACAAGCTGGCCGGGTTCGATGCCGGTGACCCCGGGCCGAGGCGGTCAACCACGCCGACGAGGTCCCAGCCTGGGGTGAAGGGAACAGGAGGCGTTTCCGGGTGGATGCCCTCGCGGGCCATGAGGTCAGGCAGAGCCACGCCCGCGGCCAGCACTTTGACGCGCACTTCACCGCGTTTGGGTTCAGGGCAGTCTTCTTCTACGGCTTGCAGAGCGTCGGGGCCGCCATAGTGCGTCACAACGATTCGCGTGTGTTTCATAGGAATGAGCTGCTAGCTACTAGCTCCTAGCTGGCCAGAGCCGCATCGACTGTCCACAGATGGGCGGGATTTGTCTGTGATGGAGCGCACACAGGAGGATTGCCAGGAACGCCCAAATGCCAGCTTGCCAAAATGCCAGATTGGCAAGATCGCCGGGATTGCCAGGACTGATGATTTGGCTTTCCGGCTCCCCGATTCCGACAATTTCAGCGGTTTGCCGGGTCCATGCACTTCCGGGTGTGACGCCGAGCACTGTGATCGTGCTAAAAACTGAGCAACGATCCAGAGTAGCTGCTTTTTTGGTTGGTCTCCCCGTACTTCTGTCGGCGTTTTGGAGTTCCCGGGCTGTACCGGTCAAATCGGGGAGAAATCTGCAAGGTGACGAAAATCAGGGTGTTGCTCGCGGGCTCGGTCCTAACCTTCTTTATTGCCTTTACCGGCTGTGGCGGTTTCCATTCAGCAATTGGCGTTGATTCCGGCACGTCCGATGCCGGGGTTGTGATGGCCAGCGGACCTGGGCCGGCTACGGCCCACAAGGCTGCGGATACGCATCGGGCTGATACCGGTTCTACTTCATCGTCGGACAAGCTGATTGCGCTGACTTTTGACGATGGCCCACGGCCATACGTCCTTTTCGGAGGCAAGGAACATCCCGGGCCCGGCTTGGCCGATATCCTTGACCAGAATGGCGTGAAGGCGACTTTCTTTGTGGTCGGCTGGCGGCTCACGCCGAAGACATGGGGTGAGCGGCGGTATGAAGAGAACATCGGGGTAACCTGCCTTGATGCCGCCGAGCAGTTGATCAAACGCGGCCACGAGTTGGAAGATCACACCTACAGCCACGTGGAAATGCGCACTGCGGAGCGGAAGAACGGTGCGCAGTGGGTGGTGGGCGACGTGGATAAGGGAGCGCAGGCGATTAAGGCGGTAACGGGATCGCAGCCGCGGTATGTGCGTCCGCCGGACTGGATCATCACCAGCGACGTGCGGCGCGACTTGGAACATGAGGGCTATCGGGTGCTGACGATCTCATCTGAGAATCCCATGGCAATGAGGGACGTGAACTCGCTCGATTATCTCTGCGCAGGGAAGGCCGTTGGCTGTCCGAAACCCTCGCTGGTAGACAGCGTGATGAAGCAGATTGAGCAGCGCGAGAAAAAGGGAACCTACACTCACATCCTTGCCTTCCACGAGCTCTCGACGACATCGGCGGCGATGCCGCGGTTGATTGGCGATCTCAAGGCGCGTGGCTATCGTTTTGTGACCTTGAACGAATATATGAAGACGGTTGGCACGAAAGCGCGGTGAGGTGAGCGAGTAACGCGGCTCGAGCGCTGCAACGATGAAGAAAGCAATCCTTATAAGTTTGGTAGCTGTTGCAGCCACAATCGCTTCAGCTTCAGCTCTTTGGCTGTATCGGCAAGATAAAGTGCCGGAGCACATTGTGTTGGTCTTTTCTTCCGCCCAGCGCCGGTTGTGGATTGCCCAGGAGAAGCGAACGGATTCAGTCAAGATAAGCCAGGGTGGCGTTGTTCTCGCAATGGAGCCCATCCACAGAGCCGTCAACGTTGCCGGCACCGGTACATTGAGCAACGAGGGCCACATCATTGTCGTTCGCGAGGATGACGTGCTTGTGGACGGATCATCATTAAAGAAGAGCAACAACTGGGTGCTTTTCCCCGACGGCAGGCTCGCACAAGGGTTGATCAGAACCTTTGATTAAGCAGACCGCTGCGATCTCCTCGAAATCTTCAAAAGGAAAAGGCCGGGCTTGCACCCGGCCTCTTTAATTTCCACTTCACGGTGTTTTTGGTTTACGGCTGTCCGTTGGCGTGATCGTCACCCTGCGGGATCTGGCCGCGCAGTTCGCCCGAAGGCACAGCCTTGGTATGCACCACAACGTAACCTGCACCCGCGTCAATTGCGCGCACAACCGCGTCAAAGTCGCCGGGCGAAATGCCCTGCGTCCCCGTGGGAGGCGGTGGAAATTGGTTGCCAAACGGTAGATAGACAACATCTCCGGCATGCAGAGTTCCGGTTACTGTGCCTTCGCGAGTACCGGGACAGAGCGGAGCGGGAGTTGCCGAAGCCGGAGTATTTCCGGCGTTGGTGCACAGGAACAGAACGATGCCGCCATTGCTTCCCGGCCGGCTGAAGTGGATATGTGACTGGATGATGTCGCCTTCCAGGTTGCTGTAGGTGAGCGTGTATTCGATCGTCTTGTTGGCGCGGTCTACCTTGGCCTTGAAGATGGCGCTTCCGTTGGTGGACTGGGATGAGACAACCTGATAGCCATCGCAGTTTGCGTGGATTCTTTGTGCGAGTGAGGCAATGGGCAAAGCAGTCACGGTGACGGCCACACCGGTCGCCAGGAACTTCAGCATAGCGTTCATGCACTTCCTCCTGTATCCATAGCGAAGACAAACGCTGGTCGGTGAGTATGGTGTCGCACCCCGCAATGCGACGGCGCAACACTATATACCCCGGTCCGGTGGCTTTCAATTGTCCGGTTGCCGAATGTTAGAGATTGCTTACAAGTGGAATCAGGACAATTGGTCGCAGTGCCATCTTCCCGTTCTGCTTTAGCGGACGGTGAGGAAGAGCAACTTAGCTTTTCCTTGCAAGCTGCAGGTCCGCAAAGCGATCGCTCTTGCCTTTGGTTATCTCGTCAATGGTCCAACGCCAGGTGTCTGTTTTCCGGTCGTAAGTAAATGTGGTGTGGGTTTCTTCCGAAGGGTTGATGATGAAGATGAACGGAATCGAGACGCCCACTTCTTTGCCATGCGCGAGTCCCTGGGCGGTGAAGTTCCACGGGCCGGTGGAATCCAGCCAGAGGCAGCCGTACTGGTGGGCCTTGGCGTCCCAGCCAATATAGACGATCGCTTCGTAAACCGGGTCACCGCCAGGCTTCTTTTCGCGGGAGACCTCGTGGAGCTGCAGGTATTCGCGGTTCAGCACCCATTCGACGTGCACGTCGTGCGTTGTCTGCTTGCCGCCGATGGTCCCTTGCATGACCCAGTCTCCAGGCATGCGGTCGAGCAGTTGCAATGGAGAGTTGGGCGCAGGCTGCTGCGCACAGGAAAATGCCGCGAGGAAAATAACGCAGCATAAGAGACAGAGGCGCTTCCAAGGAGCCATCAAACAGATCCCTCCCGAGCATAGGTTTTTGGAAAGGGTCACCTTATCACAGCGTGTGGTGAAGGCCAATGATGATGGTTAGCAGCACATTCGATAAAACCCATGCAGAGGACGGCTCAGCGGATCCGCTTCACTGGGATTCCTGCATAGATTGCATCGGCTTCAAGCTGCATGTGCTTGGGCACGAAGCTCAGAGCGCCAATCTCACAGTTGGCGCCGCTAGTTACCCCGATCTCAACGATCGTGCCGACGCCGACTGTGGTATTTCTCCCCAGATGCACGCGCCCGGTCTTGACGATTCCAGCTTCCACGGTGTGTCCAGAGATGTGGGCGTCGGCACCGATTACGACGTCATCTTCAAATTCAAGGAGGTTGTAATCGTTGAG
>JBAIYI010000415.1:0-4244 GCA_037915955.1 Terriglobales bacterium | reverse complement strand
GCGCTGGCTCGCATGATGCGCCGCGAACAAGAGCTTGCGGTGAGGGCTGCGCTGGGCGCAAGCCGCAACCGCCTGGTCCGGCAGCTGCTGACGGAAAGCACAATCCTCAGCCTGGCAGGCGGACTGTTGGGACTGCTGCTCGCTTCCTACTCACTGAGCCTGCTGGTGACGTTTGTCAGCCGCTATACCACGCGCGCGGCGGAAGTAAGCGTCAGCACGCCGGTGCTGCTCTTCACGCTGCTGGTTTCCGTGATTACCGGGCTGGTCTTCGGATCGGTGCCTGCCTTTTCGCAGCGGCTCAACCTGGTGAACTCACTGAAAGAAGGCAGCAACACGGCAACCGTGAAGGCTGATTCACATCGCATGCGCAACCTGCTCGCCATGGGTCAGGTCGCTATCAGCTTCATGCTATTGATTGGCGCGGGATTGATGATCCGCAGCTTCGTCAGGCTGCAGCAGGTTGACCCAGGCTATAGAGGCGAGAACGTGCTGGCGGCGAACGTTCCCTTCAATTTTACTAAGTACAAAAACAATCATGATGTAACCAGCTTCTTTGATCGTGTTACGCAGAGCCTGCAGGGCAAGCCAGGGATCGTCGCCGTGGGAGTGAATAGCGGCGCACCGCTCTCACCGGGCAGGCCTTCGAGCCAGCCTTTCATCATCGAAAATCGCCCTGCTGATCCCCAAGGCGCACAGCCGGTTACCAACATGGAGTTTGCCACCCCGAATGCATTTCAGATACTAGGCGTGCCTCTGCTCAGCGGCAGGTACTTTACCGATCACGATAATGACAAGTCGCCGCTTGTCACCATCGTCAGCCGGTCCTTTGCGCAGCATTACTTTCCCAAAGAAGACCCTATCAACAAGCGTGTCTCGGGTGACAACGGGAAGACCTGGTCAACCATCGTGGGCGTGGTTGGAGACGTGAAGCAATATGGGCTAGATCGCGAACCCATAGACACTGCGTACGTTCCGCTTGCCCAGCAGGCCAATGGCAATACATTGCTGGTGAAGACCGTGGGCGATCCCTGGAAGTACGTTCCCCAGATTCGAAAAGCAGTCCATGCGGCTGATCCGGAGCAGCCCATCACCGATCTGGCCACTCTCGATGAACTCCGCGGTGAAAGTCTGGCTGCCACGCGGCTTACCAGCATATTGCTGGCGCTCTTTGCGGCCCTCGCGCTCGCAATCGCTGCGACCGGCCTGAGCGGTGTAACCGCACTGCTCGTGAGCCAGCGCGCGCGCGAAATTGGAATTCGCCTCGCCCTCGGCGCGCAGCGCGGCGAGGTTCTGGCGATGGTAGTGAAGCAGAGCATGCGAGTAATCCTGATAGGACTGGGAGCGGGTCTAGCCGGAGCCCTGATCTGCTCACGTGTTCTGAGCAAGCTGCTGTTCAATACAACTGCCACTGATCCGCTTACATTCGCCGGCGTAGCCCTGGTGCTGCTCTCCGTGGCGCTACTTGCCAGCTATTTGCCTGCGCGCCGCGTCACCCGCGTCAACCCGCTGATTGCGCTGCGGGCCGAGTGAGGAGAACCATGGGCGAGCTGTTCCGCCGCTTTTACTACCTGCTCAACCGTAATCGTATGCAGCGCGAGCTCGAGCAGGACATGGCTGCGCATCGGGAGATGATGGGCCACGAATATCGTAACGATTTTGGGAATCCCGCAGTGCTGCGCGAGCAAGCCAATGCAGCATGGGGCTGGGGATGGCTGGAGCGGATGCTGCAGGATCTTCGCTTCGGCGCCCGCATGCTGTGGCGCTCTCCGGGCATTACCATCACTGCAATTACCATTCTGGCCCTCGGGATCGGCGTAAATGTGACAGCGTTCAACATTGTGGACCTGATCTTCTTCCGTCCGCTCCCGATTCGCGATCCGCACTCCCTGGTGCACATGACGACCATCTTCCCCCAGGGCTCATCTTCGAATGTGGCTTATCCGGTTGCAGTCTATTACCGCAACCATAGCAACGCACTGGCCTCGGTCATCGCGGTACAACGAACGCAGATGACGTTGAGCGATGCTGAGCCACAGAGTATCCGCATCGGATTGGTCACAGCGAACTATTTCAGCGACCTTGGTATCGCCGCGCTCTACGGGCGGGTCTTTACCGGCGATGATGCCTCGGCTCCTGCCACCGCGGTTCTGGGCCACGGCTTTTTCCAGCGCCATTTCGGATCCGACGCCAGTGTTGTGGGAAGAACAATCCGCATCAATCAGCGCCCCGTTACGGTTGTGGGCGTGCTGCCCGCCGGTTTTGTGGGCCTGGATCCTGAGGGCGCCGAATCGGACGATGTTTGGCTACCGTTCGAACAGGTCACGTATTTTGTCCCCGACAGCAAGTTCCCCGTGAGCTTCGATCAGATGGAATCAGGCGTTCACATGTATGGTCGCCTGCGACCTGGTTTTACGCTGGAAACAGCGCAAGCAGCGTTGCTTCCGCTGGCGCAACAGTTGAGCGAAGAACACCCCGATCATCTGCTTAAGGGTGAGCATCTGCGCCTTGCAGCGGGCGGTTACGCGGCAGAGTTCAACTCACAAGATATGCCCGCCTTTGGTCTTCTTGCCGCGTTAACGCTGCTCATTCTTGCGGCAACGTGCGGAAACCTTGGCAACCTGCTTCTGGGGCGCGCTGCCACAAGGCAACGTGAAATTGCCATCCGGCTTTCTCTCGGCGCCACGCGCGGACGGATTCTTCGTCAGCTCATGACGGAGAGCCTGCTGCTTGGACTGCTCGGTTCCGCGGCTGCACTGCTGTTAAGTTGGTATGCGTCCCGTGTAATCGTCTCAATGACCGGAACAGCGCTGAGTTTCGATCTGGCGCCTGACTGGCGCACCACCGTATTCGCGGTCGCAATCGGGATGCTGGCCTGCCTGCTCTTCGGACTGCCTTCAGCCCGGCAGCTATCGCAACAGCGACAAAAGGGTTCACGCATGCGCGGCTTGTTTATCGCCGCCCAGGTCACGGCAAGCTGCGTACTGCTGATTATGTCAGCGCTGCTGGTGCATGCACTGAAACGCGCCGTAACGGTGAATCCAGGTTTCGATTACAAACAGGTCGCAATCCTCGATCCACAGCTCTATGCGCATTCCTACTCGGATTCAGCGGCCTCGGATTTTCATCGCGGGTTGAAAGAGCGTCTGCTCAGGAACGCCGGGGTGGAAAGCGCAACGGTGGTCCGGCTGCAACCACTCGGGAATAACATCTCAATCCAGCGCGGGACATCAGGAGCCGACGGCAGCCGCTTCGATATCTACCTGAATGAAGTTGACGGCGACTTCTTCCAGACCATGTCAATCCCGCTGCTTCGCGGACGCACATTCAGGCCGGGTGAGACCGATGCCGCCATCGTAGGCGAATCCACCGCACGCCGCCTCTGGCCAGGGAAGGATCCCCTCCAGCAGGCCTACAAACTTGGTAAAAAGACCTACACGGTAATTGGTGTCGCCGGAAACGCCAATACCATGTCCCTCCGCGATGGCAATGCCGGCCAGGCCTACACGCCGTTGCAGGAAGCCTCTTTGATACAGGCAATCGTGCTTGCGCGTACCTCGCGGAAGCCGGAGGATCTGGCAACGCAGCTCATCCAGAATGCACGCGCGATGGATGGACAGCTCAGCCCCGTCGCACGCACGCTCGAAAGCAGCTTCAATGACAAGGTCGGTGACACGGCGCAAGTGGCAGGTGTGATCGGCTCCATGGGCGTGCTTGCCTTATTGCTGGCGACGATTGGTCTCTACGGGGTGGTCTCCTACAACGTGGCCCAGCGCACCAAAGAGATCGGCATCCGCATAGCGCTGGGAGCCACCTCAGGCGGAATCGTCCGGACAGTCGTTACCAATCTCATCGTCCCGCTTGGCGTGGCGGTCGCGCTGGGCCTGGTTCTTGCCGCAGCGCTTTCCTTCATCCTTCGCAGCTATCTGTATGGCGTCCACAACCTTGATCCAGCAAGCTATCTGGGTTCTTTGGCCATACTGCTCGCGGTGGCGGCTCTGGCGGCGTTTGTACCGGCCCGTCGAGCCCTGAAAGTTGATCCGCTGGTCGCACTGCGCTGCGAATAAGCCACGGCTGAGAGGCGCGGGCTACACTGCTATACTTTTAAGCAGTCATGCCCGCGTACAAGCGCATTCTTCTCAAGCTTTCCGGCGAAGCCCTGGCAGGCGACAAAGGTTTCGGCGTCGAAACCACGCGAATCCATGCCATTGCCGGGGAAATCAGGGAGGTTCATGAGCTGGGTGTTG
>JBAIYI010000506.1:0-3838 GCA_037915955.1 Terriglobales bacterium | reverse complement strand
CTAATCGAAAAGAATGCTGCACCTTCGCGAAATCCGTCAGGAATTCCGGCCAATGCTCCGGCTCGCCGCGCCGCTTGTGCTCACCGAACTTGGCTGGCTCTCCATGTCGTTCGTGGATACGGTGATGGTCGGGCGGCTTCCGGAGAGCGCGATTGCGATTGGAGCGGTGAGCCTGGGCAGCACTCTCTTTTACACCATCGGGATTTTCGGCAGCGGCATCTTTCTTGGGCTGGACACCATGGTCGCTCAAGCCTTTGGAGCAGGAAAGCTTGAAGAGTGCCATCGCATGCTGTGGAACGCGCTGTATGTCGCATTTGCTCTCGCTCCTCTCCTAATGATCTCGGTTTTGGCATGCGTGCCCTTGTTCCCACGTTTCGGTCTTGACCCGCGTCTGGTTGCGGAGACCGAGCCATTCCTGAAAGCCCTGGTATGGAGCACCTTGCCGCTCGCTCTCTACTTCGTGCTGCGGCGATACCTGCAATCCATGGGCGTCGTTAAGCCCGTGGTCTTTGCGCTCGTCTCCGCGAACCTGGTCAACCTGGCGGGAAACTGGGCGCTTGTTTACGGTCATCTTGGTCTCCCTGCTTTGGGCGTTCCCGGCAGCGGCTGGTCTACCTGCGTCTCGCGTATCTATATGGCCGCGGTTCTTGGAGTTGCCGCCGTGTACTACGACCGGAAGCGCAACAGCGGACTCTGGCAGGCGCGGCGCCGAATTGATACTGAGCGAATCCGCACGCTTCTGCGCCTTGGTTTCCCGGCGGCGTGCCAATTGCTTTTTGAGATCGGCGGATTCACCTGTGCCACTTTTCTCATTGGCAAGCTGGGCCCGGTACCGCTTGCCGGACACCAGATTGCGCTGAACGTCGCGAGCTTCACCTATATGGTGCCGCTGGGAATCGGCTCTGCTGCAGCCGTCCGCGTGGGGCATGCGGTGGGCGCTCGCGATGTTGATGCCGCTTCACGAAGCGGATGGACTGCGCTGCTGTTTGGCGGATGCTTCATGTCGCTATCTGGCCTGTGCCTCTTTCTTTTTAACCACGACATCGCTCGCGTGTATTCCCCGGAGAGAGACGTTATTCAGGCCGGCGCGACGCTGCTGATCGTCGCCGCGGTATTTCAGTTGTTCGACGGTTTGCAGGTGGTTGCCACCGGCGCGTTGCGCGGCGCAGGGAACACCCGTACTGCGATGCTAGCCAACCTGCTCGGCTATTGGGTGTTCGGCCTTCCCCTTGGGGCACTGCTCTGTTTTCCCATGAAGCTGGGAGCCGTAGGCATGTGGATGGGATTATGCCTCGCGCTGGTGGTAGTCGGCAGCAGTCTTCTGGTGGTTTGGAGAATGGCAATCCGTGAGATGCTGGAAGAGCTGGATCGCCGGCGCGTCATGCAGATGGCTGAAATTGCAGCAGATCACGGCGCAAGCCTTTCCCGCAAATAAGAAGGAGCCGCGGCCGGCTCCCTCTTGATTCAGATAAAGAGTATTTCTACTGCGTGCTGACGGCGCAGTACTTTTCAAACGCGCGCGCCAGGTTTGAGGCGATTGCTTCCGGCGAACTGGTTTCAATATCGCTGCGTTGCATCATGTAGACCAACTGCCCATCCCGCAACAGGCCGATGGAAGGAGACGACGGCGGGAATCCGGCAAAATAGCCGCGTGCCTTTTCCGTGGCGTCCCGATCCTGTCCGGCAAATACGGTGATAATGCGGTCCGGACGCGTGCTGCTGCGCAGCGCTGCCCGCACGCCGGGACGCATTCTGCCTGCGGCGCAGCCACAAACCGAATTCACCACGATCATCAGCGTGCCTTTCTGATTCACTGCGTTTTCCACGTCAGCCGCGGTTCGCGCTTCCTGGATCCCTGCCGAAGTCAGTTCTTCGCGCATGGGCGCAATCATCATTTCCGGATACATTCTGTTCCCTCCATGGGTTTGTCCTCTTATTTTATCAAGGAAAAATCGATTCCCTGAAGGTGATTGCGTGCGTTAGGCTAACTGCAGCCTTGAAAATTCAGGAAAATATTCAGCTTGCGCCGTTCACCACTCTTCAGGTGGGAGGGCCGGCGCGATATTTCATCGCTGCCGAAAATGAGCGCGACCTGCGGGACGCCCTGGATTTTAGTTCCAGTAAAAGGCTCCCGCTCTTCCTTTTAGGAGGTGGCAGCAATCTCCTTGTTGCTGACGAAGGCTGGCCTGGGGTCGTGGTGAAGATCGCCCTTCGCGGGGTTGAGTTCAGCTCCGAAAGAGACTCCATGCTTTTCTACGCTGCTGCCGGCGAAAGCTGGGACGCACTCGTAGCCCACACCGTGGAGCAGGACTGCGCCGGTCTGGAATGCCTGAGTGGAATTCCCGGGACCGTGGGCGGCACACCGGTGCAGAACGTTGGAGCCTACGGACAGGAAGTCTCTCAGACCATCACCAAAGTGCGCGTGCTCGAAATCGCGACGGGTCGCGCGATGGAACTCAGCAATGGCGAGTGTGGGTTCCAGTATCGTCGCAGCGTATTCAACAGCAGCGCGGCGGGGAAGTACGCGGTGCTGGAAGTCGGCTATCGCCTGAAGAAGGGAGGCGCCCCAACCATCCATTATGCTGACGTGAAGAACTTCTTTGCCGCTGCGGCTTCCCGCCCTTCGCTGCTACAGGTTCGCGATGCGGTGCGCCAGATCAGGGCCGCCAAAGCCATGCTGATCACGCAGGGCGACGAAGATTGCCGCAGTGCCGGATCATTCTTCAAGAACCCGCTTGTGCCTGAAGCAGAAGCTCTGCGGATTGAGACGATGGTTCAGCCGCGCGTTCCGGAGAAAGCTATGCCTCGTTATCCTGCAGAAAATGGCTTGGTTAAGCTCTCGGCTGCATGGCTGGTGGAACAAGCCGGGTTCCATAAGGGTTACCAGCGTGGTCCGGTAGCAATCTCCCGCAAACATGCGCTTGCCATCGTGAACCGTGGCGGCGCCAAGGCACAGGACATCATCTCCCTGAAAAATGAAATCCAGACCAAAGTCTTCGACGTCTGGGGGGTACGCCTCGCGCCCGAACCCGTGTTCGTCGGATTTCCCGGCGACTCAGTCGCGACTAGCCCAGCCCGATAGTTTTCAGCGAAAAGTTTGCAATCGAGTAAACCTTAGAAGGGAGCCGCCCCCCTTTTCGGATGCTTTCGTTGCAAACACAACCACTTACGGCAAATCGACCCTTGCGTGACCCAACGTTTTCCACAGCGTCACCCAGACTTTTCCACAGGGTCACCCAAGCTTTTGCTTGCGTCACCCAAGGGTCTCTCTTCTTGTCCAGCAATGCTGGTATTTACCAGTTGATGAGCCCGCGTCCTGCGGAAACGGCTGCCCGCATCCGGAGCTACTAAGAGTGCCCAAATTGGCAAAGATCTCGGCTACTGCCCTCCCGTATGTCTCACCAGGATCAGCCGCGAGCCAATGCTACGTTATTTATTCGCCTGTGTCAATTTGGAATTCTGAAATTAAAAGTGACTTTGAATCTCTGGGGCACCCCGCCACAATCCACGCAACGAAAAATAGAGTTCTCCAGGCTCTCACGAGCTGCTGGTATGAAAATCTGGTGACCACTGAGTGCCTTTACGCGGCAAATGCTGCCGTCCGGGCGGACATAGAATTCCATCTCCACGGATCCGATGAGGTGTGCCACTTTGGCCATCTGCGGGTATTGCGGAGGTTGGAAGTCCACCCACTCCAGCTTCGGCTCCGGTGCAGGTGTGCCTTGAGCCAACAGCAGGATTGCTGTCCAGAGAACTCTCACCTTTTCAGGAACGAGGGTGCAGCACTCTTCTTGCGTCAGAGAAGCGCTCACCCCGGCCGAGTTTCCAGGAGCTCCAG
>JBAIYI010000658.1:0-3102 GCA_037915955.1 Terriglobales bacterium | reverse complement strand
GGCATGGTGATTCGCATTGATCAACCGGCGAATACAGCGGGAGACAGATAGCCTTAAGCGCGTTTCTTCGCGGACTTTTCTGCCAGTATCTTCCTCTGCCGCTCCACTTCTTCTTCGGAATACATGGTGCCGCGGCAATTACTGGATCCGCAGTAGCACGGAGCTTCATCGCCCGGTTCGCCATCCCAGAGGCAGTAATCGTAGGTCAGTTCCTCCCCGGCTTTGATATCCCTGAGCGCCACAATCCAGATCCGATCGCCAAATTGGTCGCTCTCACAATTGGGCGAGCAGGAATGATTGATGAACGCCGCCATGCCGAATCCATCGATCACCGTCTTGTTATCGTCCATGGTGAAGAGATAAGTAACTTCGTTATCGGCGTACATTCCCTCCGTTTGTTCAGTGGAGAGACGCGGCCCTGTATACTCCAGGACTTTTGTGCCTCGCTTGATGGAGGCCGTGGTGTATACGCCGGCGCCGTGCAGGGAAGAGGATCGGACGATCAAGCTCATTTGCGTTGGATACTCAGAAAAGAAAATCGGGCGTAAGCGCCAGAAACGCTCGCGCCCGAAATGAGTATAAACGGAATCCTCCGGAGTTAATTCCCCTTTTGCCGCTGAACCGCGCGTTGCAGTGTCTTGTCCAGGGCAGCTTTTGAAGCTTCGTATTCCTCTTTGCCGATCTTCCCCTGCAGGCGCTCGCTTTCCAGTTGGAAGAGTTCTTCCTTCATGGCATCCAGCAGCATATTTCCGCGATTGTTACTCCCTTTGCGTGCTGTGGGAGCACCGGCAATGGCCGGCTCAGGCTGATTGGCCGTGTAGACGTAAACTCCGCCGGCAGCCAGGAAAAGCACCATGATTCCAAGATAGGCCCACTTGAAATTGTGGAGCGGATCCGGGCGTTCATTGGGTACACCCAGACCGCCGCCCGGCCTTGTATCTTCTCCAGCACCACCGCCTGCCGCGCCCTGCTGCTGCGGCGGCTCATCCTGGGGAAGAGTGCCTGTGCCTGAAATTTCGAACGCAACCTGCTTTTGTTGCGCCGCGTTCTGGAGCGAGTGCGTGTCCACGTTCATGTTGGGCTCCAGCGGCCAGCGGTCGTCATCGAACTTGGAGTCGCCTGCGCCGGAAAATTTCATCCCGCGCGGCGTCACCACATAGAACTTTTCTGCCTGTACGTCGATTGGAATCTTCGCCTTGTATGATCCCGAATACGGCATCGTGTAAACCAGTTCGTACTGCGTCAATCCCGGACGGACAGGGAAGTCAAATGCGTAACGGTTCGGCTCTGAAAGCTGTACCGTGTTGGCGATGGTTGGCATTCCGCTGCTGCCCACCGCCTGCGCGCGATCGATCTTGGCCCCTTCCGGCAGGCTGAACTCAAACTGTGCCTGCGTTACCGGCGGGGTCGCACTGTTGCGTACGCGGAAGATCCGGATTACGTGCAGGTTCGTCTGGTCGGCCTGAAACACCTGCGAATCATCCACCAGGCTTAGGTTCGCCTTGGGCACCACATCGAAGACCGTTACCGTGAGGTTGGTCATGTCTCTCTGGCCGCCATTGGGACGCACCGCCTGCATGTAGTTGATTTTCTGGTGCTCAACCTGCAGCAGCCGCGGAGTGTTGGCGTCGCTTACCTTGAACGAAAACTTTCCCTGCTTGTCAGCTTTGGTGGAAGCTTCTTCGTCCATCCCACCCGCCAGCTTGATCAGCTTTACGCTTGCCCCGGCGGCTGGAGTATGGGTTGTACCGTTCAGGACTGTGCCGGAAATGGTCTGCGCCCCTGCGGCGAGTGAAAATATTAAAACTGAAAATAAAGCAAACAGCCGGTTCAAGTTCAAAACTCCTCTATGCATGAGCCGTCTCCAGGTGCTCGATTTCCGCGAGCACGCGGGCGGCTTCCGCTTCCAGGCCAACCCGCATGGAGTCGTAATCGGCCTGGGTAAATTTTCCCGACTTGAATTCAAAATTCAGGGCGCGCAGGTTCTCATAAACCACCTCTTTGCGTTCGTAGAGGTAGGAAAGGCGCGTCTTGTCCTCGCCGGTCTCCTGATCGCGGCTCGGCAGGAACACATAGATGGTCACAATCACCATCATGGAGCAGGCAAACATCCACACAATGTATTCGAATGTGGCCGCGTTCATACTTCAGTCTCCTTGCGGGCGCGGGCGCGGAATGCCTCCAGCTGCGGATCAAGCTGTACGTCGGCCGCACTCACCGGAGCGGGTTTCATGCTCCATTTCCGAACTACCACGATCAGCAGCAGGATTCCCAGAGCGAGCCCCGCAAAGGGAAGGATCCAGGCCAGTAGTTCGAAGCCGTGGCGCGCCGGCTCCACCACGGTCGTCACGCCCCACTCAGTGCGGAAGAACTGGAGCACCTTTTCGTCATCGTTCGTGCTGGCCAGCTGCTCGCGCAACTGCCCAATCATCTTTGCCGAGTTCGGACAGCCCACGTGATTGCACTTGAGCAGCATCTGCCCGCAGCTGCACGTGCACATGATCTTGCTGCCCACATTTTCATAGCGGGCGCTGTTACTGTCGGCGCCCATAAGCAATGCCACGCCCAGGAAGAGCGCCGAGAAGCGGAGAAACTTCTTCATCGTCCTGCTCCCGCCGGCGCCATGCCCTGCTTTTCCATTGCCGCCACGGCCACGGAAGCCGGCGCTGGTACTTTTACCGCCTGCGCATTCGGGACCAGGGCCATGCCGGTTCCAAATACCATGACCAGCCAGCCAATCCACACCCATGCCACCAGCGGATTGACAAATGCCTTGATGATCGGGTGCCCGCTTTCAGCTTGGCCTTCGTAGATCACGTACAGGTCTTCCAGCAGAGTGGAGTGGTTCGCCACAATCGTGTTCGGCTGGCCGCCGCTCGCCTTGAAGATCCGCTTTTCAGGATTCAAGCGCGTGAGCGGCTTTCCATCTTTGTAGACGTCCAGCAGCGCCGCCTCCGATTGATAATTCGCGTTATCGTCTTGCGTGTATTCCTGGCCCACGAGCGTGTAATGGCCCACGGCCAGCGTGTCGCCCTGCCCCATCTCCTGCTCTTTTTCCTGGTTAAAGGCCTGGCCGGCAAAGCCGATCACCATCAGCACAAT
>JBAIYI010000221.1:0-8336 GCA_037915955.1 Terriglobales bacterium | reverse complement strand
AACCGTGATGGTGGTCATCCTTATGGTCTGGGCGATCTACACGGTACTGCACAATGGCGCCCACCTGCCGCCGCTGCCCATACCCGAGAACCTGAACCACTTCAGCGACGAAGCGCTGGGCTTTCTCAAAGGCTCTGACTTAGCCAAGTCGGTTGGCTTATTCGGAATCCTCATCGCCTTTGGTCACTCAGTACTGGCCATGAGCGGTGAGGAATCGCTGGCGCAGGTCAATCGTGAAATCGCCAGTCCCAAACTGCGCAACTTGAAGCGCGCTGCACTGATCATCGCGGTTTTCAGCTTTGTGTTCACCGGCATCGGCTCCATGCTGGCCGTCATGATCATTCCCGATCAGGTCCGCGTTTCGGTTTATAAGGACAACCTGATCGCCGGCATGGCGATGTACATGGTTGGGCCACACGTAATCAAGATCGTGTTCCGGACTTTCGTCGTTGTGGTAGGGTTCCTGATTCTTTCCGGCGCGATCAATACCTCAATCATCGGCTCTAACGGCGTACTAAACCGAATTTCCGAAGATGGCGTGCTCACCGACTGGTTCCGGCGCCCTCATAAGAGATTCGGCACCAGCTATCGCATCGTGAACCTGATCGTCGGGCTGCAAATCTTTACGATCCTGGCCAGCCGCGGCGACGTTTATGTGCTGGGTGAAGCGTACGCGTTCGGCGTGATGTGGAGCTTCACCTTCAACTCCCTGGCCATGCTGGTGCTCCGCTTCAAGTACAAGGGCGAGCGCGGCTGGCGTGTGCCGCCGAATATTAAGATCGGCAAATACGAAATTCCGGTCGGCTTGCTTTCCGTTCACCTGGTTCTGCTGTCCACCGCTGTGGTGAACCTGTTCACCAAGGAGATCGCAACCAAGGCAGGAATCGCGTTTTCCGTGGCATTCTTCTTCATCTTCACTGTCTCTGAGCGGATCAACAAGCGCAAGTTCTCCCATGCCGAGCAGCAGATGAAGGAGCACTTCCAGCTCGAGCATCAGGAGACGATCGAGCGAGAAGCCGTACAGGTGCGTCCCGGCAATCTGCTGGTCACGGTGCGTGACGCCCATACCCTCAACCATTTGCGATGGGCGCTTGAGATTACAGACACGCACGAGCAGGACATAGTCGCCATGGAGGCACGCCTCACCGGATATGGCAGCGCCGAATATGATCTGGCCATGGAGCAGATCTTTAGCGATTACGAACAGACCCTGTTCACGAAGGCGGTATCGATCGCAGAAAGTTACGGCAAGACCATTTCCCTGCTGGTGGTGCCGGCGCGCGATGTATTTACAGCGATCGTGCAGACCGCGAATGCTATGGAATCGTCAGCGGTGGTTGCCGGACTCTCGAGCAAGATGACAGGTGAGGAGCAGGCTTTCCGTCTCGGCCAGGCCTGGGAAGCGATGCCGGAGCCGAAACGGCAGTTCGTATTCCAGGTGGTGCGCCAAGATAACTCTGTGGAGACGTACCGAATCGGTCCGCATACGCCGACGATGAAGACCGAAGACGTTCACCTGGTTCACAAGCTATGGCTTGACGTGAAGAAGCTTCCTGGTACTGAAGAGATCCACCATTCTGACATCGTTACACTTGCATTGACCCGGCTGGCCCGGGACTACAACGTGGATAAAGACGATGTCCTAAAGAACCTGAAAAAAGGTGTCCGCGGGCCTATGCCCAAGACTTCCCCCTTCGTGCGCGAGCCGGACACGCTGGAAACGCAGACCCGAACGGATGGATCCGGTGACGGTGACGGCCAGAAACGGGATCGGCCGATGCCGCCGGTTACTGGGCCGAGATAAACAAAACCATCGGTCCGACAGATCATCGCTTGATCGATTACTTACGGCATGCAACGAGCAGCGGACTGCGAAGTCAGGCTACGCCGGTCCAATTCTGACTTCTTTCCGCCTTGCCTCGACTCCACCTTGTAAACGCGATCAACCCACCAAAAGGCTCAGGCCGGACAAGTGTCCGGCCTGAACGCAGCCATAGTGTAGGTAAGGAACGAGTCTGATGGGCGCTTTCCGAACTGGTAGTCTCAGATGGCCCTCAAACCGGTTTGTAGATCGTATCAAAGTAAACAATCAGACGCATAGGCATTTTGGATAGATAAGGAATTTTTTAGGGTAGCTGCATCGGAGAACGACAGAACGGGTAGAGCCTCTGGAAAACCAGAGGCTCGCCTGCGAGTACATTAGAGTTCCCTAATTGGGCATGACAACCGTGTCGATCACGTGAATAACACCGTTCGACTGGAAAACGTCTGGAATAGTGACCAGAGCGGCGCCCCCCTTCTCGTCCTTCAGCATGATGTGCTTGCCTTCGTGCAGGGTGGCCCAGAGCTTGCCGCCTTCAACCGTCTTTAGCTGCGCAGTGCCATTACCGGCCTTGATCAGCTTCTTCAGATCGGCAGCGCTGAGTTTGCCGGCCACGACGTGGTAGGTCAGCACTTTCGTGAGGGTCTCTTTGTTTTCCGGCTTGAGCAGGCTGTCTACGGTTCCAGCAGGGAGTTTACCGAATGCTTCGTTGGTGGGCGCGAAAACCGTGAATGGACCCGGGCCTTCGAGCGTCTGGACCAGTCCGGCGGCCTTTACCGCGGCAACCAGGGTGGTATGGTCAGATGAATTGACAGCATTCTGGATGATGTTCTTGCTGGGAAACATCTCCTGGCCGCCGACCATCGGGTTCTTTGCGGCAGCAAACAGAGCCAGCGTAGCCACGGTGCAGAGGGCAATGGTTGCGAAGAACTTGTTTTTCACGTGTGATTTTCCTTCCAGCGAAATCTCGCTTTCACACGGAATACGGCGCGCTGCGTGTATCTGGATTTTCAGGCAGGCAAAATTTATTTTGCGAGAAATGTTCCCCGCGAGCAATCCAGCCAGCGCGAAGAGACGTACCTCAAGATCACAAAAGAAGCGGCCACCAATCTCGGCGGCCGCTTTGAATTTTTGAGAGCCGTTACTGTTTCAGCATCATGACGTTGTCGATCACGTGGATCACGCCGTTAGAGCACAGCACATCAGAAACATTGAACATTCCGATGTCGTCATCTTCGCTCTGCACCATCAGGTGCATGCCACTGTGGTCCTTGAGGGTGAGTTTGGCGCCTTCTAGCGACGAGATTTCTGCGGTTCCTTCCTTGCTTTCCTTGATCTTCTTTTTGAGATCAGCGGTGATCCATTTCCCTGAAGCCATGTTGTAGAGGAGCAGTTTCCTGAGTTGCTCCTTGTTTTCCGGCTTCATCAGGTTCTCGAGTGCACCCTTTGGCATGTCTGCGAAAGCCTGGTTGGTGGGCGCGAATACCGTGATGGGGCCAGCCGCCTTCAATTGATCTTCAAGCCCAGCGGTTTTGATTGCGGACATAAAGGTGGTGTGGTCAGCCGATTTGGACAGGTTGGCAAAAACCGTATTGGTCGGAAGCATTTCCTGTCCTCCGACCACGGGATTTTTATCTGCGGCCAGAAGCCCGGCAGCAGAGATCAACAGAATCGCTACAAGTAGATAGCTATGTCTCATCATGTTTGAGTGCCTCTTCCGCCAACATCGCGGCTAGTAATGGAACTGGTATCGGAGTTGCAGTGACACCATGCGCGGATCGCTCACGTGCGAACCGCCAAATGAATTGCTCCGATCGATAAAGTAACGATGATCGCTCAGGTTCGTAACTGTCAGCTTGGCTGACCAGTTCTCCGCAAACGTATGCCCCACAGCAAAATCAACGGTGGCATAGGCGGGCAGATGGCCGGGACCATCGCCATCCAGAAACCCTGAACCGAAGGACAAGTTGCTGGAAATCCACGTCCTCCATGGAAGCGTGCTGGTTACTCCGGTGCTCAGGGTGTGGCGCTGATCGTGATCGAGATAGAAGAAGCCGTCCTGCGGTGGCGCGAAATCGGTGAAACCTCCCGTGACTGCCCCAGAGCCTTCAATGGATTGATGCGAGTACGCCAGATGTGCATCCATGCGCTTGAAGAGTTTGGGCGAACGTACCGTGACTTCATAACCTACGACGCGCACAGCTTCAATCGTCAAGGGGAAGAACAGATTCGAATTGCCGATGGCATCATGATCGAAGTAGTTGTGAGCACCGGTGCGGAACTGGTCCAGATCAACCGTCCAGCCGCGAACCGGGATGGTGAGCCCGAATTCGTGCTGCTCGTCGCGCTCGCCTTTGAGTGGAAGAAAGCCGGCCGCGGGATCTGCTGCCTGAAGAATGCTGTTGGAGATCGTATCCAACGGCGGAGCCTGATAGTAGCGGCTGTAGGCAGCGCGAAGCACCCACTTAAGCTTCGGAATCTGGATGGCCGCACCAAGGCGCGGGCTGCTCACGTTTTCTGTAACCAGCCCATCAAAATGGGTGAAGCGCACGCCTGCGTTGAGCGTGAGCCACGAAGCTGCTTTGAACTGGTCCTCTAGCCAGAAGGCTTCAAGACCTGCGTTTGCCTTGACGCGCGTGGGCGGGACATTTACTGCCCCAAGATCAGGATCAGTGCCATTCAGGGCAATGAGCGTATTGTCGTGCTGGGCAAAGCCGTACATCCCTGCGCGGGCATTGTGCCGGCCTTTAACGACGGCCAGAGTGACTTCTCCGCCCGCGTAAGAAGAGGCACGGTTGTCGGTGGTCACAATCCGAGCCGCCTGATCGCCCAACCCTTCAAAAGCCGCGCGATTGAAATGATACGAAGGCGCCACCGTGAGCATTACGCTCTGGTTAAAGGTGTGTACCCAGGAGAAGTTGCCAAAAAAGTCCTGTTCGCGCTCGCGGTCGGCGATTCCGAGGGCCTGCTGGTCAGGCGCGTTCGGCACCTGGAAGCGATCACCGCGCGCCGAGCCCACGAAGCGAAGCTGGTCGTTGGGTGTGGCGTTGAGGATGAGTGAGGTAAACGCGCCTTCGCCGGACGATTTGTTATTGAGGTTATCCGCCGTCGGCGTTTCAAGCCCGTGATCCGAGCGGTTGCCGCTTAAGCTCACGTAATATGCAGAGCGGTCATTGTGGTCACCGAAGCTGAGCTGGTCGTCAGTGCTACCGAAGTTTCCAAGGCTGCCAACCAATTCACCCTGACGGGACCGTTCAAAGCCGGTTCGGGTGATCACATTGAAGTTGCCGTACGTACGGTCGCCGCTCTCGGCGGAAAAGCTTCCGCGCTGCACTTCCATGTAATCGATGTCTTTGGGATCGAACTGCGGACCGATGTTGGTGGCGATGTTGGTATTCGGAACCGGCACGCCATCAATTTCCCACGTGACCTGGTGTCCGCCGCGGACGTGCAACTGATCATGGACGACGGTGCTGCCCGGGACGAAGTTGGTGATCATGGCCATGGAATTCGTGCGATCAGCGCCGGGGGTCCGGGCGATTTCCGCGCGGCTGACGACGGTCTGTGGCGTTGACGAACTGGGGTTGACGGTCTCCGGCTCCGCCGTGACTTCCACAGCTTCCTGATGGGCCGCAACCGCTAGAGCGAAATGCAATTCCTGAACATTGTCGGAAGTAACGGTGACTGACTGCGCGTCGGCGGCGAAACCCGGCGAGAGTACAGTAACGTAATACTCCCCCACCGGAAGCGTCATTACGGTCCCGATACCTTCTTCATTGGTCTTGCCGGACTGCTTGAAGGCTGACGTGCGGCTTTGCACAATCACTTCCGCTCCCTGCACCGGGCGATGCTGGGGATCATGGACGATGACTTTTACAGAGCCGAATACTGACGCATAAGCGGCGGTGCTTCCCGCAAACGAGATCGCGGCAAAGAGCGCCAGGGCTACCGCTCCGAATAGACCGTTGTTGCGGTCGATCCTCCGGAAGCGATCCAAACTGCTCTTGAAACTCTGAAAACTGCTCCACTCCATGGTTGTCTTGTCCTTGCGCATCGGGGGTGCGCTGTTTACGGTTAGCGTCGCAACCTGGAACCGGCAATCAAGATCTGGGCAGCAACCTACGTTGCACCTTGCAAAAATCAGTTCTCAGGAAAAAAGAGGCGTGGAATTACCGGCGCGGAGGACCGCGATCCGTATGCGACGAGAAACCGGGAGTGGTGAAGGTCAGCGCTGAATGAACAAAGCTTCGATCGGTTACTACCAGAACGGGAAGGTGAACCGCCGCAGCGAGCGCTGTTCCAGCTTGCGGCGTGCCCTGCACACAGCAATTCATGGGACAGTCTTTTCCGCTGTTTACGGCGTGAATCGAGGAACCACCGGGAGCCGCGACAGCAGCGTCGTCCATGTCGTGGCAATGGTGGCTCTGGGCTTGAGAATGCCCGGAAGTGGCGGTCTGCATGTGCTCACGATGGCACTGCATCGGCTGCATGGATTCCATGTCCGCCGCCCAAAGGGGGGACGCTACGGAAAACAGCAGCCCCACCACCGTCAGGATGGAGCAAACCCGCCGCATACTCAATCGCGAATATACCTCTGTATTCTTCCCGGGAGCAATGAAAATCCTCTGAATGGTTGATTAATTTGTTTAATTAGAGCGTTTTACAGTACTTCGGTAACTGTTAATTTATAGAGTCCAACGCCGCAGGAAAGGTTACGCCGGGGCTCGCCGCCGGGCCGCCATATAAAAGAAGACCGCCGGCGTCACAATAAGGGAAAGGACCATCGAGATCAGAATTCCGCCGATCACAGAGATGGCAAGTGGCTGGAGCATCTGCGAACCGGCTCCCAGGGCGAAGGCCAGCGGCAACATTCCGGCAACCGAGGCCATGGCGGTCATAACAATCGGCCGCAAGCGCCGACGGCCCGCCTGGATCATGGCTTCTTCCGGCTCAAACCCGGCGTGGGAGAACTTCTGGTTCGCATCCAGCAGAAGGATCCCATTTTTGGCCACAATCCCGACCACCATGATCACGCCCATGAACGAAGCGACATTGAAAGTTGTCCGGGTGACCAGCAGGCCAAGAAATACACCGGCGGTGGAAAGAAGCGCGGACGCCAGGATTGCCGTGGGCGCAGAGAAGCTGCGAAACTCGAAGAGGAGCACGGTAAAAACCAGTACGATGGCGAGCACCAGCACCAGCAGCAGATCCCGAAACGATTTCTGCTGCTCCTGATAGGTGCCCCCGTATTCCACGCGGATGGAAGCAGGCAGGTGGAGTGAATCGACAACGTGCTTAACTTTGCTGACCCCGGCGCCCAGGCTCACGCCTTCCAGACGTGCGGTGACCTCGACATCGCGCTGAAGATTTTCGCGGCGAATCTCTGTCTGCCCAGGGAGCTCCGCCAGAGTCGCCAGCCCGCCCAGGGTGGCCGTTTTGCCGGTGGAACTGGTAAGAAGGGTGTTGCTCATCGCCTGCAGGGAAGAGCGATTTTGCTCAGGGAAGCGCACGCGGATGGTATACGCGCGATCGTTAGCGACAAGAGGCTCGGCAGCGGGCACACCCTGCAGTAAAGCAGTGGCATCGGTGGAAACTTCTTCCGTGGTAAAGCCGGCGCGAGACGCCACGTTGGGATTGACGTTGAAAGTAGTGGCCGGACCGCTTACGGTGTTTTCAATTCCGTCCTTGAGATCCACCACCGCGTCTATTTTGCTGATGGCATCGGCGACGCGCGGCGCCTGTTCCTGCAACAGCTTCGCATCCTCGCTGAACAGCTTGATGACGACCGGCTGAGGTTCGTTGGTGAGATCTCCGATCATGTCCTGCAAGAGCTGAATGATCTCAATGTCGACAGCAGGTTCCTGCCTGGCAACATCAGCTCGCACCTCTGCCATGATTTCCTCAACATCGCGGCTGCGCTTCTTTTTCAGCTTTACCGAGATGTCGCCGCTGTTTGCCTCAGTAACGGCAGCAAGCCCCAGTTGCAGGCCGGTCCGGCGCGACGTGCTCTCCACCTCAGGAACGTCATGCAGGATCTGCTCGATGTGAGAAACCATACGGTCAGTCTCCTGGAGAGAACTGCCGGCCGGGGTGAGATAGTCCACGATGAATCCGCCTTCGTCCATTTCCGGGAGCAGATCAGACCCCAGAAGGAAGTAGGCTCCCGCCGCTATAACGACAAGCAGCGCGCAGCCGACGGCCAGCACTCCCGGATGCTCCAGGGCGCGGCGCAGCCAACGCTCATAGAAGACGATCACACGGCGGAAGAAGCCCTGTATGGACTTTTCTTCCGCTTCCATAAGGCGGCGCATCTCCTGGTCAAGATCGAGAGCTTCTCTCGCTTCGCCGGCCGTCGCCGTACGGCGAATAAAGTAACGGCTGAGGGTAGGCGTCCAGCTGAGCGCCAGCAGCAGCGAGGTGAGCAGCGCCGCTCCCATGGTGATGGCGAGTGCGCGGAAGAACGTACCGGTGACACCGGTAATGGAGATCAGCGGCAGAAACACAACAATAGGCG
>JBAIYI010000662.1:0-2842 GCA_037915955.1 Terriglobales bacterium | reverse complement strand
GCATCGGATTCAGCAGTGCCTCCAGATGCTCAGGGCGCGCGAGAGGCTCATCGCCCTGAACATTGACGTATACGTCGGCGGGCACGCGCTGCGCTACTTCATACACCCGATCCGTCCCGCTGCGATGCCCCGCCGAGGTCATCTCAGCTTTCCATCCCCGGCTGCGCGCCAGCGCCAGGACCTCTTCTGAATCAGTGGCGATGATGACGTCCGCCAACAGGGAGCAGCCGCGTGCAGCCTCATAAACGCGCTGGACCATCGGCTTCCCGGCGATCTCGCGCAGCACTTTGCGCGGCAGGCGGGTTGACGCCAGCCGCGCAGGAATAACGGCCACAGCACGGAAGCCGAGCGGTGCTGTCATTGCGAGCTCTTCCTCATTTGCTTCAGCTTCTGAGATTTCTCTTCCACGCTGCGGGCCAACTTTTCTTTCAAAGATTTCAGCTTGCCAGCGACGCCCTGGTTGCTGAGCCCAATGATCTGCGCGGCCAGGATGCCCGCGTTGGTCGCGCCGGCTTTGCCGATCGCGGTGGTCGCAACCGGAATACCGGCAGGCATTTGGACGATTGAGAGCAGCGAATCGAGACCGTTGAGAACCGAAGGAATCGGCACGCCGATGACCGGGAGCGTGGTTTCTGCGGCAATCACGCCTGCCAGATGTGCCGCGCCGCCCGCGCCGGCGATGATCACGCGGATACCACGTCCGGCGGCGTTCTTTGCGAACTCTGATGTCCTCGTCGGCGACCGGTGGGCCGACGAGACATCGATCTCATACGGTATGCCGAAGTCTTCCAGCGCTTTGGCGGCTTCGTTCATGATCTCAAGGTCCGAATCCGAACCCATGACAATGGAAACAAGGGGGCTATCTGCCATTTAGTCTTTTCTCTCCGAATGGTTTGAGTTGGTGCGAGGCCCTTCAGGAATTTACGGCTGGGCCTTCAGCGCTCGCGCGCCAATGTCTTTGCGGTAATAAATGTCTTCAAAACTGATCTGCCCCGCCGCTTCATAGGCGTGGGCAATCGCGTCTTGCAACTTTGGCGCCCGTGCCGTCACACCCAGCACGCGCCCGCCATTGGTGTAATATTGCCCATCGCGTTTGGTGGTACCGGCATGGAACACTTTTACGTCTTTCATCTCGGCCACGCGATCAAGACCGGAAATCAGCTTGCCTGACATGTAGCCGCCGGGGTAGCCGCCGGAAGCGATGACAACACAGCAGGAAGCATCTTTTGACCAGCGGAAAACGCCTTCGCTGAGACGGCCATCCACGGCGGCTTCCATGGCTTCCACCAGATCGCTCTCCAATCGCATCAGGACTGCCTGAGTTTCTGGATCGCCAAAGCGGCAGTTGAACTCCAGCACCATGGGCCCGCGCGGTGTGATCATCAGTCCGCAATAGAGGATGCCTTTGAAGGTTTTACCCTCGGCCTTCATCCCCTCCACCACGGGCTTGGCAATATGGTTCAGCAGCCAGTCCACCATGGCGGGATCTGCGAGTGAATCGATGGAGTAAGCGCCCATGCCGCCGGTGTTAGGTCCCGTATCGCCGTCTCCGATGCGCTTGTGATCCTGTGACGCCACCAGCGGCGCCACACGTTCGCCGTCACTCATGACAAGGAAGGAGAGCTCTTCGCCTTCCAGAAATTCTTCCAGCACAATTCGTTCTACCGGCGTACCCAGCAGCCGTCCGCTGAACATTTCTGTACTCACGGTGGCCGCTTCTTCCTTCGTCTGCGCAATCACCACGCCTTTTCCCGCGGCGAGGCCATCAGCTTTGACCACCACTGGAGTGGAAAAGAGTCCGAGCGATTTCCTGGCTTCCTCTTCCGTGGTACACACGGCATAGTGTGCCGTGGGCACGTTGTGCCGTTGCATGAATTCCTTGGCAAAGCTCTTGCTCGCCTCCAACTGCGCGGCAGCCTGAGTGGGACCAAAAATCTTGAGCCCGCGACGGGTGAACTCATCCACGATCCCCATAGAAAGCGGCAACTCTGGCCCCACGACGGTGAGATCAGGATGGATCTGGTGTGCCGCCGCCAGCAAGGCTTCCAGATTCCTGGGATCGCCGGGCAGGCACATCGCTTCGTCGCAGATGCCGCCGTTACCCGGCAGGCAATAGACCTGCTCCACGCGCGATGACTGGCGGATCTTCCACACCAGCGCGTGCTCCCTGCCTCCACTGCCGACAACCAGGATCTTCATAGAAAAAGTGGGAAATTCACCTTGAGGGCTGACATTCGAGGATAAATCATGGAGCGCTGATGCGCGAGAGTAGGCGGGCGCTGGAAGGGAATCGAGCGGAACTGCTTAGCCGGTTCCCTATTGTTGGTGACGATGTCTCCCGATCTCTCGTTCCAGGCCTTCTCTGCCACACGCCATTGCCCACCGATGATTGGCAGAGAAGATCGGCTTAAGCAGAAAAGACAGATATCGCAGGAGAGGCTTCTCCGCGCTGAGCCGCCAATCGAAGATCATGTTTACATCCCCGCCGTCCTGCTCAAATGTCCAGATGCCATGCCCAACGAAATCGCCAGAAGCGCTTACGGCCAATCTCCGCGGACGATCAACTTCCGTGCAGGTTGATTCCCAGTCCAGCGTGTAGGGAAGCCAGCCCTTGGTATGAAAGCGGACGCGCCGACCCACTCCGTGTTCGTCTCCGGGAGCAACGTCGAACACATTGAGATAAACGTCCGCCCACCAGCGCGGGAACTCTTCGGGTTTGCTGATGATCTAGAACACCTCTTCCGCGCTCGCGCACACCCGCCAGCAGGTGGTGAAGTGATATTCGTTCGCGGCGGCCATTCCGGTGAGTTTAGCTCCAGAAACAGAAATGCCGGGCTGGTTG
>JBAIYI010000526.1:0-3268 GCA_037915955.1 Terriglobales bacterium | reverse complement strand
TCGCCGTGCAATTCCGGATGATCACACAGGAATTGCGCTGCGCCGGCCACCGGCAGGTCATAGCTGGCCCGTGCCGGCGGCGCTTCGTGGGAAAACAGAGCCAGTGCCGGAGCGCACGCCGGATCGGCTGTATTCACCGTAGCGGAGTTGCGCATGAATACGGGGCGAAATGCCGCATAGTGCGCCAGGGTCGACCCGCGCGGATCAAGCGAATTGTACGCAACCGGCAGAGCTATGGGGGCCTCAAGCCCGGCGCTGATGGGCTGGCCTCCGGCATGCAGCACCAGGGCTGGATCGTCTGCCGGGAGGTTCCCAATATCGAAAGCGAGCGAGAGGATAGGGGAGACCAAAGCGAACATCAGTAGCACCGTTACCCCTGCTCCAGCAGAGCAGAGGCGCTGCCACATGGGTACTTCTTTGGGACCCACCAGAATCGAGCGGATGCGCCGGCCCAGAAAGCTTACCGGCGCGGCGAAATCGACGCCTGGCGAGCTGTCATGCCGCATGCTGAGCCGCACCAGCCGCGTCAGGCTGGCGGCGTAGTCCGCGCGATGATCGGGATGCGCCTCCACCACGGCCAGGTCGCAGGCCAGTTCGCGTTCCAGCTTCATCTTCTTCCGCGCGATCCAAACCGCCGGATGGAAGAAGAGGAGCATGCAAACTACGTCAGAAAACGCGGCCACCAGATAGTCATTGCGGACCACGTGCATCAGTTCGTGGCGCAGAATGTCAGCAAACTGCTCCACGCGGCCGGGTTGGTCACAGCTTTCCGGCACCAGGATGCAGGGCCTCCACGAATAGACTGTTGCCGGCGAAGTGATTTCCGGCAACAGCACCAGATCGCAGCGCCGGATCCTGAGGTCTCGGCAAAGTGATTTCAGTACCGCCGCCATCTCAGGCGAGGGCGTTGATCCCAGTCGGAGAAGAGCGCGCAGCCGAAGGTGTTTGGAGACGCTGCGCGAAACCAGCACTACCAGAATGGCGAAATACAGCGTGGCGGCAAACACTTCAAGGTTGCCGATGACCCCGGCCCACTGCGCCGGAACCACGATGTGCTTCAACTCCAGGCCCGGCAGGTGAAACGCCGGGGAAAGAGCTCCGGACTGCGGCAGCAGAATGGCTTTGCCGATTGCGGCAAGCACGCCCAGCCAGTACAGGACGAAGCCAATGGAGAGGAAGAGCCAGACGAGAAACCTGCGCTGAGGCCGATGGAGCAGCCGTTCCAGCACCAGGCAAAAGATACAGGCAACGGCGAGCCTAACCGCGAAGGTTAGAACAGCACCTGCGAAGTGTAGTGAAAGTTCTTCTTGCATCCGTCACAACCAAATGAATCAGGAATTCGTCTTCTGAAGCCGGAAGTTGCGAATCAGGTCTTCCAATTCCTCCAACTCGCCTTGCTTCACCTCGCTCACCTCAAGAACTCCTACCATCAGTTCCGTCACCGAGCCCGCGAAGTTCTGATCGAGCAAGGTTCGGACTGAAAGTTTGGAGATTTCATCCCGGGTGACGCTGGGGCTGAAGACAAAAACCCGCCCACGGCTCGCATGCATGGCGAGCCCCTTCTCCTCCATGATCCGGAGGATGGTTTGCGTGGTTTTGTAATTTGGTTGGGGCGAAAGACTGGGATGATGAATCACTTCATCGACTGTGGCCTGACCAAGGTCCCACAAAACTTGAAGAATGCGAAGTTCGGCTCGGGTAGGCAGTACGACTTTGTTTTTCTCATCCACGAGCCGCATTATGCCCTAATCTGAAAGTTTTGAGACAACAAAATTTTGGTTGCCATCACTTTTTTTCAGTGATCTGCGCAATGAACCGAGCTGGCGGTCGAAATCGCCTCAATACTCTTTAATCAACGCCAACAGTCGCAACTATCTGATTAGATTAAGAATTACAGGTTGAGAGATTAGTCTTTAAATTACAAGACTAATGTTTTACAACGCCCCAACTTCAAACATCCCACCGCACGTAAACTACTAATTTTTAGTAACTTGCATAAGTCTAAAACATATCAGACTCAATTAAAACATTTAATCTTAAATCAATCAGAGCTTAATGGCTTAAGACAAAAATCCTTTCCACAGCGCGGCCATCCGGCGCGCTGCTCTGAGCAGTTGCAACGCTTACCTGTGACGGGTAGGGCTGATCTTCAGGAGAAAAACCGATGAAATCCTCTTCCGGGACCATGGCTCTGGTGCGTGTTGTCGCATGCGTGATCGCGGTGGTTACCGCCTTCGGGTACTACCAGCGGGTAAAGGCGCAAAACAGCAATCCGGGAACAATGGTGATTCCGCTGCGCCCCCTGGCTCCCCTCTCCACCGTCACGGTTCCTCCAGTGTTCGGGCTCGAAGGAATTGTTGCTGATAAAGCCGCAGCCATTCAGCTGGGTAAGGCTCTGTTCTGGGACATGCAGGCCGGTAGCGACGATATCCAGGCTTGTGCAAGCTGCCATTTCAACGCCGGCGCTGACAGCCGTCCGCAGAATGAAGTGAATCCTGGCCAGGCGGGTGGCGACAACAGCTTTCAACTTGGCATTCCATTCTCCGGGTCCACAGGCCCGAATTATCACTACAAGGCCGGTACACCGGGTGAAGGCTTTGGCGGATACCACGATGGTGACTGGCCGTTCCACAAGCTCTCTGATCCTAATGACCGCTTCAGTACCGTAATCACGGACCTCAACGATGTCTCCGGCTCCCAGGGCGTTTTCGCCACCAGGATGGGCCAGGTATTGATCTCGCGCAAGAATCCGGGCGGCATTCTCCGGCCTGTGCCTGATCCAAATGGTGGAGGTTCCGGTCATCCACCCATCGGGGGTGGCGATGCCGGCGATGGCCCAGTCCTCTCGTTCGGTAATCGTCCGCCGGCGCCCCGGCGCCCTCCATCTCGCATTCTCCCGGGAAGCTCTGAAGGAACACAAAACAGCAGCTCTGCAGGCACGCGAAACAGCAGCCTGACCATCACTCGTGGTAGCGGGGCGAGTAACGCCGTCAGCGTGGAAAGCGGAACCTCAGTTCCCGACCCTGTTTTTTCTTATCCCGACCCCAACAATGCTGCTGACCGGATCAACACGCGCAAGACCACCGGCCGCAATACGCCGAGCGTGGTGGATGCAGTTTTCAACTACCGCAATTTCTGGGACGGCCGCGCGCAGAACCTGTGTAACGGCCTCAACCCCTTTGGTGCGCGGGACAAGGGCGGACGCCTGATGGTGGTGAATCCTGAGGGAACACTGAGCACCAGCTTCGTCGCTATGCAGAACTCAGCG
>JBAIYI010000131.1:0-2026 GCA_037915955.1 Terriglobales bacterium | reverse complement strand
GAGCGTGCCTGCGTTACCGGACAGTTTGAGCAGTTCGTCCGCGCCATCTGTGATCTTCCCCTCGGATCGCCAGAACTGGTCCGGCCCGGGGCCATTGTCAACCTGCTCGGTAACCTTTGGACAGAATCCATGCTTCCGGATCTAGCCGCCACTCTCCGCGTCCCCGAAACTAAGCTCCATCTCTATGGCAAGTCGCAAGCGCGGCCCGGTCGCAAAATGGGCCACTTGTCATCCGGAGGGCGCAGCCCGGAAGAAGCGCTGCAGCGGGCGCTCCGAGCCAAGCGTCTGCTTGTCGGACCCGCGGGCCGCTCCTCTCGTATGGCGGTTGTCGGTGCCGGTGATACTCACCCGTTTTTTGGCCCCGCGGAGAATTCCTGGTTTTGTAGTTTGTCCGTAGAAGAAGAGAAATGATCTAACCGCGCGACGGGCCGGGGCATGATATTACCGTCTCCGGCTCCCGAGAACAGCAAGGGCCCCTCCCGGCCGAGCCCTGGCTTCGGAGGAGCTTCCAATGTCCTCCCAAACGCAACGCGTAGAGACGCGGCATGCCGCGTCTCACTCACTCCCTCTGAGACTCAGCGTGGCGTGAGCTAAACGCTTTCAAATCTGGATTCTTTGGCAATCTCGGATTTCTGGCAATTCACCGACTCGACGATCTCGCCGCGGTTATCGAAATCTTCCCTGCCCCTCTCCAATAATCTTTCTTGCCACATCCACGCCCGCCCACCCGGCGAGCTCCGTCTTCTTCCCTTCCAGCGCCTTATATACAGAAAAGAAATGCTCAATCTCGTGCAACGTGTGCTCGAACACCTGCCCAATGTCCTTCACCTCGCGATAGAGCGGATCGCTCTCCGCCACCGCCAGGATTTTCTCATCGCCCTCGCCCTGATCGATCATCTTCAGCACACCGATCGGGCGCACTTCCATCAGGCAGCCGGGAAAGCTGGGCGCCTCCACCAGCACCAGCACATCCAGCGGGTCGCCATCCAGGCCAAGCGTTCGCGGAATGAATCCGTAATCGCCCGGGTAGTGCACCGGCGAAAAGAGCGTGCGGTCCAGACGGAAGACATGCAGTTCTTTGTCATATTCGTACTTGTTGACCGAATCTTTCGGAATCTCAATCACCACATTCACCCGCTCAGGCGCGTGCGATCCAATGGGAAGTTTTACGTAATCAGGCATAACTCAAGGATAGGCGTTCTGATGCGTGCCGCAAGAGCCCTGCCGTCTGCGTAATCCTAAGGGTTTTCCCCTCAAGTGCTTGCCCGATTCCGCCGGCAACCAAGTCGCGCTAACTTGCACAGCATATGCGTGCAGCCAGATTTCTTTCGGTTCTCCTGCTTGCCACGGCATCGTTCGCTCATGCTCAGCAGTGCACTTCCTATGTTTCGGTGAATGCCTTCGACCAGGGAACCAAAGCTCCTTTATATGGGCTCGCCGTGCGTGATTTTTCCGCGACCATGGGCAGCACCGCCGCTTCAGTCGTGAGCCTGAAGCCGGCGTTTCGCAATCGAGTCGTCGTGCTGGTCGATGGCGCCTCTCCTGCCGCGCTGAATGCCTCCGCTGATCTTGTCCGCGAAGCGCCCCAGGGCATGCCGGTTGCTTTTGCTATCTTTGGCGAGCGCTCAGTGCTCAGTAACGGCTTCTTCCGCCAATCCGACGAACTGAACGTCGCCATTGACACAGTTCTCGCGCGCAGCAAGTCTTTGGGCAGCCGCGCTCGCATCTTCGATGCACTCCACCGTGCCGCGAGCTTGTTCGATCGGCTGCAGCCCGGCGATACTATCCTGCTCGTCACGGATCGCCATGAAACCGGGTCCCGCACCAGCAGGACCGCTTTGCTCAACGAACTTCAGGATCGTGGCATTCGCGTACAGTTCTTGTTGCCGCCGGTTGTGATCACCACTGATTCTGCCCCCGCCGCACTGTTTTCACCCTGGACTGCGATCGATCGGGCCGATCAGCGTGTAATCGCGCTCGCGGCCCACACCGGCGGAGCGTTCATGGGCTTCATGAATGCCGAGTG
>JBAIYI010000654.1:0-5982 GCA_037915955.1 Terriglobales bacterium | reverse complement strand
TCAGTGCAGAGGTGATGCTCACCGGGCTGCGCAACAAAGGAAAAATAAGACCTGCCATGATTTGCGCCCACCCACTTGCCATCGAGCCCGACTCGCATGGTGACGGAAGCGAGCTGGAAGACTTTGTCGTCGCGTTTTTCGTCTTCAAAGATATAGATCAGCGCTTTATCTGACGGCGGTTCCGCCATTGGATGCTGGTTCTTGTCGGTCTTCACATTGAACTGAGTTTCCGCAGGGCCACAGCCTGCCGCTTCGCGAGCTGCTGCTTTCTGGTCTTGCGCGATGAGCACTGTGGGCAGGCAGAACACCAGAAGCCACATCAACTTCCGCATAAAATCCTTTCCCGGCAACGTAGCCGATTCAGGAACTATCGTTTATGTTAAGTCTGCTCCTCGAGAACCAGCCAGGGGCAGTTAAATTTTGTAAGTTTCAGAAATTGGGTTGAGCCTGCGTCATGACCGGCTTTTTAGTAAGATTTTGGTTATGAAAAGTGCCTGGATGTCCCGCCCGCTTTCTGAAGCCGACCCGGAAATCGCCCAAGCCATCAGCAATGAAGTGCAGCGCCAGCACGAAGGGCTGGAACTTATTGCCTCCGAGAACTTTGTGAGCGAAGCCGTGCTGCAGGCGGCCGGCTCGGTGTTTACGAACAAGTACGCGGAAGGTTACCCCGGCAAACGCTATTACGGCGGCTGTGAATTCGCTGACGTTGTCGAGAACCTCGCTCGTGATAGAGCAAAGCAACTTTTCGGAGCGGAACACGCCAATGTGCAGCCGCACTCAGGCTCGCAGGCCAACATGGCAGCGTATATGTCCGTGCTTCAGCCGGGAGATGCGATCCTTGGTTTGAACCTGGCGCATGGTGGGCACCTCACGCACGGTCATCCGTTGAACTTTTCCGGGAAGATGTACAAGATCATTCCCTACGGGGTGCGCAAAGATACTGAGACGATTGATTACGACGAACTGGAACAGATCGCAACCCGCGAGCGCCCCAAGCTGATCGTCGGGGGCGGAAGCGCGTATTCACGCGTGATTGATTTTGCGCGCATGCGCCAGATTGCCGATAAAGTTGGCGCGCTGCTGATGGTGGATATGGCCCACTTCGCCGGGTTGGTTGCCGGCGGCGCGCATCCTTCGCCCGTGCCGCATTGTCACATCGTAACCACGACCACCCATAAAACTTTGCGCGGACCGCGCGCGGGGATGGTGCTCTGCAAACAGGAATTCGCGGCGGCGGTGGATAAGATCACGTTCCCGGGCATTCAGGGTGGACCGCTGATGCACATTATCGCTGCAAAGGCTGTGTGCTTCCATGAGGCGATGCAGCCGGCATTTAAGGAGTATGCGAGACAGGTTGTCGCTAACGCAAAAACCCTTGCGCAGAAGATGATGGACGAGGGTTTCCGTGTGATCTCCGGCGGAACAGACACACATCTCTTCCTGATGGATGTATTTGCCAAGGGTATGCTGGGCAGCGAGGCCGAGAATGCTCTGGGGCAGGCGGGGATCACCGTGAACAAGAACGCGATCCCGTTTGATACAAATCCCCCGCTGAAGCCGAGTGGCATCCGTATTGGCACACCGGCTCTCACCACACGCGGCATGAAAGAGAAGGAGATGCAGCAGGTTGGCGGGTTTATTGCCGAGGCGCTGCGCGACCACAAGGACGCGCAGGCGCTGGCGAAGGTTCGCCGGCAGGTGTTGGAACTGGCGGAGGCATTTCCGCTCTATCCTGAGCTGCGCGAGCACGTAGGCGTGGTGTAAGGGCAGGTAGAAGCTATTTCATAAATGAGTTAAACAGGCTGAAAACGGTTCGGGGCTGTTGATTCCCCGGCCGATTCTCTCTTGCAGGTTGAATGTAGCTCTTGTAACTGTGTAGCACAGGCGCCTCGCCTGTGCCGCAACCATGACAATCTACCGCCGCAAATTACCGCACATTGAAAAAGAGGGCGGTTCTTACTTCATCACATTCCATACAAGAGACGATCTGACCCTGAATGTTAGGCGAAGTGGCTGGTCCTCGGCCATTGTTTGTACGACGACGGCAAGTGCTACGAACTTGAGTCGGTTGTGGTGATGAGCACCCACGTTCACGTGATATTGACGCTAGTGCCGGACGGACTGGGTTATTTCCGGCTGGCAACAATCATGAAGGGCATTAAGGGAGCATCGTCACACAGCGTCACCAAGCTCTTGCAGCGGAGGGGTTTGCTCTGGATTGACGAGGCGGTCGATCACCTGATCAGATCGGAGGAAGACTTTGAGGCCAAGACTCTCTACATTGCCATGGGGCCGGGGCCCGCGGTCCGCAGGAATATCCCTGGTATTGGCGACGCGGAATGAGCAAGCCTAAACGGAAGCAGAAAATCAAAGATCCGTGGCTCAGTGGAGAGTAAACCGGCACAGGCGAGGGCGCCTGTGTTACAGAGCGTATTACCCCAATTGAGTCATTTATGAGGCAGCTTCTACATCGGCACAATTTTGAGTACACGGCCTGCGGAGATATCCACCACATAAAGCTCTCCGGCGGAGTCCTGACCAAACGAGCTGATGTTGAATCCGGCATCCATCAACGTGCTGCGGGTGAAGGTGTTGGCTGGATTTTCAGTTAAAGCCCAGATCTTTCCGTTGAGATCGCCAAATACATAGAGTCCCTGGAAATTCTTGAGTGCTGTTCCGTGATAGACGAACCCTCCCATCACGGCTTCAGCTTCAGGGTGAGGGATTTCCACGATAGGAAGAGTCAGGCCAGCCATGTTGCAGCCGGTTGCCGGCTTGAAGCAGTGCGTAGCTTCCATAACGCTCCAGCCGTAATTGGCGCCTTTTTGCACAATATCCACTTCTTCGAATTTATCCTGGCCTACGTCGCCCACGAACAGCCGACCACTCTGGCGGTCGAAAGAGAAGTGGAAAGGATTCCGGAAGCCCACGGCATAAATCTCCGGCAAACCGCCGCCAGCCACGAAGGGATTGTCTGCGGGAATGGCATACTGCAGACCAGGGCTGGTGGAATTCACGTCAATTCGCATGATTTTTCCGAGGAGCGTCTGGGTATTCTGGCTGTTGTTGAAGGGATCGCCCTCATTGCCGCCGTCGCCCAGACCGAAGTAAAGAAAGCCATCCGGCCCAAAGGCGAGCTGGCCGGCTTTATGGTTGTTGAAATTTCCCACTTGGTTCACCACCAGCAGGATTCGCTCGGTGGCTGAATCCACCTGACTGGCAGAGGGCGTGGCGGTGAGTTCAGAGAAAACTGACTGGATTTGTCCGGCGTTTGAACGCACGTAATAGATGTAGAGCTTGCCGTTCTGGGCGAAGCTGGGATGGAAGGTGAGTCCGAGCAAGCCTGACTCCCCGCTGTTGAAAACCTTTCCGCTTATGTCGAGATAGGGAGCCGGCATAAGCGTGCCATTCTGGATGATACGGATTGTGCCGCCCTGCTCCACAACGAACAGCCGCCCTGAATTATCCGGAGATGTTTCCAAATCGAGGGGAGCTGTGAGGCCGGAGGCAACCTGCCGGAGCGCAATGGCCCCCGGCGGCGGCCCTTGAGGCGGTTTGTTGCTGGAAAGACTCCCAGACCCACAGCTTAGTAGCGCGGACAGCCCCATAGAGAGCAGGAGAGAAACGGCAATACTCCTGAATGACATCGACTTGCTCCGTTTTTGTTCAGATGACACTCGCGCGCACGCTGCTGGCTGCCGAGTCAAGCCGCTTTCGGAACTCACAAGTCCCTGGCTGCAGGAACAACGACCTTAGTTCCTCATTCTTAGCCCTCCTTTTCGCAGAAAATGGCTTCCAATAAGGCAGGACAGGAGTTTTGGGGTGCGGGCTCGACTGGCAAATCTCGGATGGGTGGTGTTTCTGTTGGCTGGTTACGCGTTCGCGGAGACCGGCAGCAAAGCGCCTGATCTGAATACAATCGTTCAGCGAATGCAAAGCGCCCAGCTTGAGGACCGCGCCAATGCCCGGGCCTATACCGTGAGACGCGATTACCAGATTTTCGATAAATCCCAGGAACCAAAGGCGCAGGTAATTGCCAGCATCAGCTTTTTCCCGCCGGACCGGAAAGAGGCCCAAATTGAGAGCAGCCACGGCGGCATGGGCGAGAAGGTGCTCCGCGATGTGATCGCGCACGAGACCGAAACCGCGACAGCTAAAGAGACAGCGAAAAAAGATATCTCGCCGGCGAATTACGCCTTTGATCTGCTCGGAACCACTACGCTAAACGGCCGCTCCTGTTACCTTCTGGGATTGAAGCCGCGGCGGGACGATAAAGAGCTGATTAAGGGGCAGCTCTGGGTGGATGCCGAGACCTATCATGTGCTGCGGATGGAAGGTACTCCTGCCAAGAGCCCCTCCTGGTGGATCCGTGATCTCTATGTCCTGATGAGCTTCGGCGAGATAGACGGTCACTGGATGCCGACGTTTACGCGGGCGGTTGCGAATGTCCGCTTCAAAGGCCGCTTTGAAATGGTAGCTCGCGACCTTGAGTACCGCGCGGGCAGCGTGCATACGGGACATCGCCGTCGCAATCCTGGAATTCTAGTCGGAGCAGCTATTCAGCCCTGATAGGCTCACCAGATCTAATGCGTAAAGCATACTCTAAAGTATCTTAGGGCCCTAAATGCGCAGAAATCCCTTCGGATGACAAGCCCAATCGCTACTCTAGCCCCCATTTATTAGCTTCATTTTCTTCAGATTAGTCGCTATTACCTTCGTAAGTTGCTGCTAGATTAGTCCGCCCTTAATCTCTTTGGACACACTTCCGGTAATGCCGGTGAGCGCCCTCGCGAGGTACGTGTGGATTTCCAAGTCCACCCGTTTCTGATCCGGCTGCAGCATGTTTCCGAAAGCAGTTTTGGGAGATAACTTCGTGATCAGGCGTTTCATTGCACTTACGTCCATGGTTGTTCTCGGATGCACCATGCCCGCTCTTGCCGGCACCGTTTCAGGCAAGATCAAGTTGGGCAATGCCACCAACACGGCTGCCAGCGCCAGCAATGGCGACAAGGAAACCGCCGTAGTGTGGCTGGAAGGCCAGCAAGATTCCAAGCCGCCCGAGACACCGGTAAAGATTTCTCAGAAAAACCTCCAATTCTCGCCGGATTTCCTGGTCGCCGTGAAAGGCCAGCGGGTTGATATGCCGAACGATGACGATGTGGCGCACAACGTCTTCTCTTTTACCGGTATGAACCAGTTCAACCTTGGTATCTATCCCAAGGGCGAGTTCCGCTCGGTGACCTTCGATAAAACGGGAATCGTTGACATGTTCTGCTCGATTCACCGGCACATGCATGCCCGCATCCTGGTGGTGCCCACGCGTTATTACGCCAGTACACTTCCCGGACAGACGTTTAACATCAATGACGTGCCGCCGGGCCACTACACGCTGAAGGTCTGGCATGAGCGGTCGCGCATGTATGAAAAGAATGTTGTCGTGCCGAAGACCGGCATCATCACCGAATCTATCGTGCTTGAAAACGGCCCCGCGCCTGTAACCACCGCCACAAAGTAACCGAACAGCAGGAAGGTAAGGCATGGCTCGCATGAGTAAGAAATTCCCGGCCGTACTGGCCGCAGTGATCCTCGTTCAGGTGGGATTGTTGAGTGCCCTGGCGTACAACGAATCTGACCAGCCCCATGCAGCGCCGGTGATTGGCCCGGAAATCCTGGACTCCATGAAAGTCCTTCCCGGTAATCTGGGCAAACTGCCTGATGTGCCCATACCGGCAGATAATCAGCCGACCGCAGCCAAGATCGAACTGGGCAAGCGGCTCTTTTTTGAAAAACGCCTGTCCGGTGACGCAAGCTCGAGTTGCGCCACCTGCCACGCCCCGGAGAAAGCTTTCACGGATGGTTTGGCCCGCTCCACCGGCTTCAAGGGTGCAACACTCCGGCGCAACGCTCCCACAGTGCTGAATGCCGCCTATAACACGGCACAGTTCTGGGACGGCCGTGCTGCAACTCTGGACGAGCAGTGCA
>JBAIYI010000665.1:0-5857 GCA_037915955.1 Terriglobales bacterium | reverse complement strand
AATTGTGACATTGATCCTTTTAGTTCTTTCTTGAGAGAGGCTCTCGCCATTCCTGGCGCACATACACCTGTGCGCAAATCTGATATTCAGATCCTGAATTCGGGGCAAATGCCGCTCAAATATTCGCTGGAGTCTACGGAGAGCAGGAAAGGCGGAGGTGTTAACAGCCGGGAGTCAATCTCTCCGGCCGCCGCATCACGAGCAAGCCGTGTGCAATAGCGTGAATTCAGTATAGCACACATTCTGGAGCAGTCTACTCTTTAATATCCCGAGCGAAGCGCGGCAGCCCCATGGCTCACGATGCCCTACAGGCTTCATCCCGGGCCATGTCTGCTCAAAGGTGGAGCATGTCTTTAGGCCTGCGGCTAAGGCAATAGTTCACAGATGAGGGCTTTCAGCTCCTGAGCGTAAATACACTTAATTCCGAGATCAGCGCCACATACATGTACTTCCGCCTGATTGACACCCACAAAAATCGGCGCAATATAAAGTCGTTGTCCCGCCGAAAGGATTTCACCATGCGTAAGTCGCTCCTGCTCGCCGTTCTCGCAATCGCGTGCATTGCTTCATTCGCCTTCGCCAACAACTCAGACCGCGCCGCAGTCACCGCTGTCGCTCGCAACTACATGGACGCCTACTACACCGCTGACGCCGCGAAAATGCAGCGCTCCCTCCACCCCAACTTCCACAAGCGTACCCTGCTCAGGAACTCGCAGGAGCTGAGGGAAGACAACGTTGAAACCATGCTTGAAGGAGTTCGCTCCGGCTCAGGCAAGACCTTCAAAGAGAACGAACGGGTGAAGAGCATTCAGGTGCTGGATATGTACAAGGATGCTGCCACCGTGAAAGTGGTGACCGCCCGCTGGGTGGACTACATGCTGATCACTCGTCAGAACGGCGACTGGCGCGTGCTCGATGTTGTGTTGCAGTACACCAGATAGCTTTTGGGCTATAGAAGGCCGAAGACTTTTTCGCTCGGCGATGCACTAGAGGGTTGCCGATGCACGTGGCGTAGAGACGCGGCACTGCCGAGTCTCACTCTCAAATCTGTTGAAATCCCGAAGCGAAAGGGAAGAGTTGTCGCTCGCGAGCGGCTAGAGGGTTACCAATACTCACGGCGTAGAGACGCGGCACCGCCGCGTCTCACTCTCAACTGGTAAGGCCCTGCCGATAATCACTAACATCCTCTCCGCGATCGCGCGTGAGACAATGCTCAATTCGTCCCATCCTCCCACCTCGCCAACACCAGCTCCGCCGGCTTGCCGCCGTATGTCACCTGCCAGCTCGTGATCGCCACTTTGACAATCACGCCGTTGCGGATCCTGTGACGCCATGTTGCCGCCGTCGTCACCCCTTTGGATCGGTCATCGCGGACCAGCTCTGAAACATCTTCCGGCGGGCGAATATCGCGAATCGTCATTCCCAGAAATTCACTGCGCGTGTAACCATACTGCCGGATGGCGGCATCGTTCACTTCCAGGAAGGCCAGGGTTTCAGGATCGAACACCCACATCGGGTGAGCGTATTTTGCGAAGGGAATGCCAGAGATCGCTGCGGGCGCAGTAGAACCGGTAGCACCGGCGGCCCCACTCCCAGGATTATTTTGCATGCCGGGAATTATAGAGTGGGGTGTCAATCCTGGCCGGGAACAACCAGCTCATCTAGCTCCAGGAACTGCTGTATGACCTCATCCTTGCATTGTTCCATCTCTTCCACGCTGCCCACGAAAATCGCGCGCGCCTCATGCAGGAACACGATGCGGTCGGCCAGCTTTTTCGCCAGCCTCATGTCGTGCGTCACCACAATGCTGGTGAGCTTGAGTTGCTGCTTGAGCTTTTGGATCAGATCGCCCAGCAGTGTCGCCATGAGTGGATCCACCATGGTGGTGGGCTCGTCATACAGGATGCATTCCGGCTGTGCCGAGAGAGCGCGCGCAATTGCAACGCTGCGCTTCATGCCCGTGGAAAGCTCTGAGGGCAGCATGTCGCGCATCTGCTTCACGCCCACCATTTCCAGAAGCCCGTCCACGATCTGGTAGATCTGTTCTTCGTCCAGGTCACGCCGTTCGCGCAAGGGGAATGCCACGTTCTCACCGACCGTCAGTGAGTCAAACAGGGCGCCATTCTGGAAGACCATCGTGACCTTCTTGCGAATCCGTTCAAGTTCCGCCTCGCCCGCGTCGGTGATGTCATGGAACGCCACAATAACCCGCCCCGAATCGGCCTTGAGAAATCCCATGATGTGGTGCAGCGAAACCGATTTACCCACGCCGCTTCGCCCCAGGATGCACAGCGTCTCACCGGGAAACACCTGGAAGCTCACATCGTTGAGCACCTGGTGATCGCCAAATGATTTTGAAACGTGCTGAAACTCGATATAGGGCCGGTGCTGGCGCTCGGCTTCGTGCACGTGCTCGTGTTGATGCGGATCGTGACTCATGCCTTTTCTTTCGCAGGCTCTGTCCAGCGCTGCTGCGCCCGTTCAAGGTCCTGCGGCGTGTTCAGATTGTCGAGCATCTCCGGGGTGAAGGCAAACTGCGCCATCTCTTCTGCGCCGATCGTCACTGTTCGGTCCTTTGCAAACAGAGGCGCGATCTTGTAGTTGCCTGCGCGCAGCGCCGCTTCCGCAACCGGCAGGAATTCGAGGGAATAGACTGCACACAGTGGCTGCGTGTACCCGTTGATCTCCAGCGTCGTCACCATCGCTCCCGACTGAACCGCCCGCTGCGCCAGATACCTCAGCAGCCCGGCCGAAATGAACGGCGTGTCTACAGCCATGACCAGGTTGAACTGACTTTTCGAACACGAAAGCGCGGCGTGAATTCCGCCCAGGGGACCGCAATCGGGAAAGATGTCTTCAACTACCATCCCAAAGCTTCCGTACAACTGCTTTGGTCCCAGAATGAAGACCTCTGCCGTGACCTCGCGCATCGTTTCCATCGCGCGTTCCAGCAGCGTGCGCCCATGCAGCGCGATGGCTGCTTTATCCGTGCCCATGCGCGTACTCTTTCCACCCGCGAGGACATACCCGGTCACATCAATGCACCCCATAAACACATTTTATCTGTCCGTGACATACGCTCTCGCGCAGAACCACCCTAGGCGGTGAGTGACGGGCGAAAGGGTCGATACCGGAGGCAACTTGACGGATAGATCTGGCATAAAGTACTTTGTAATGTAAAGTAAGAGGGCTGCATGAGCGATTTGAATAAAGCATTGGCGGAAATCAGCAGCATCCGCCGCCAGATGGCTCAAACTACAGAGTTTCGCGGCTACGGCCCGGCAACTCTCGCCGCAACCGGGCTTTTTGCAGCTTTGGCCGCGGTCGTACAAGCCATTTGGCTGCCCAATCCTGCCGATCAAATCTTTTCATACCTGGGAATCTGGATCGGCACGGCATCGCTTTCCTCGCTGGTGATCGTTGCCCAGATGCACACTCGTTCGCGCCGCGTTCATTCCCGCATGGCGGACCAGATGATTCGCATGGCCGTGCAGCAATTCCTGCCGGCAGTTGTCGCCGGAGCACTGCTTACGCCGGTGGTTGTCCGCTTTGTGCCTGCGGCGGTCTGGATGCTTCCCGGAATGTGGCAAATCATTTTCAGCCTCGGCGTTTTTTCTTCCTGCCGTTTTCTTCCAGGGCAAATTGCGAGCGTCGGCTGTTGGTATCTCCTGACCGGCCTCGGTTGTGTCGCCCTGGGCGACGCTCGCGCCCTCTCCCCGTGGGCCATGGGTGTTCCGTATCTTGTCGGTCAGCTGCTTGTGGCGATGATTCTTCTGCGCAAGGGCAAGGGGGCCGCTCATGAAGAGTAAAGCTACGCGTCCGCAGGCCCGTTTTGCCTATGAAGGACTGGATCGCCTTATCCACGAGCGCGCCCGCCTCAGCGTGCTCACCTCGCTGATTGCGCATCCCGGCGGGCTCACATTTGGCGATCTAAAGCAGCTTTGCGACCTCACTGATGGCAATCTGAGCCGCCATCTGCGCGTGCTGGAAAAGGCAGGGTTAATTGAAATTGCGAAAGGGTACGAGCGCAACCGGCCACAAACACTTTGCCGCATCACGCGCTCAGGCCGGACCCGGTTCCTCAATTATCTGAACACTCTCGAACAAGTCGTCCGCGATGCCGCGGAAGTCACTAAAGGCGGGTTGCTGCGCGAAATTACCCGCAATCTGGCGACTTCGCGCGGCTAAAATTTTTTTGTGAGGAAACTTTACAGTGCAAAGTAATTTACATAAGCAACTCCACGTCGCAGTGATCATGGACGGCAATGGCCGCTGGGCCGTTCACCGCAGGCTCCCGCGCAGCGCAGGCCATCGTGCCGGTGTGGCGGCCGTTCGCCGGGTGGTGGAACATGCGCCGGATCGGGGCATCAGCACACTCACGCTCTATGCCTTTTCTTCTGACAACTGGCGCCGCCCAGCCACCGAAGTTGAAACTATATTCTGGCTGTTGCGCGCCTACCTGCGCATGGAGGCAGGAAGGCTCCGTGACAATGGAGTGCGGCTCAGCGTGATTGGTCGTCGCGACCGTCTGCCGAAACTGCTGCAACGGGAGATCACGACAGCGGAGCGCGTAACCGTGATGGGAAGACGCCTGCATCTGCGAGTCGCCGTAGACTATTCTTCCCGCGATGCCATTGCGCGCGCGGTCGGAGTATTGGCCTCTAAACTTCCGCCAGTTCCGCTCAAGTCAAGCGACCAGCTCGGCAGGCTGCTTTCTCACGCACTCGTCTCAGAAGCCGGAGAGGTGGATTTGTTGATTCGCACCGGGGGCGAGATGCGCCTCTCTGACTTCCTTCTGTGGGAATCAGCCTATGCGGAACTGTTCTTCACCGACACAATGTGGCCCGACTTCGGTGCGGCCGATCTCGATGCTGCGCTCTGCGACTTTCATTGCCGCGAACGCCGCTTTGGCGGTGTTCCCGGGGCTGAATCACGCTCTATGGCTGTCCGCGAGGGCGGTGTCCAATGATCGCGGCCGGCAAACGCCCGCTCCGCGTCAAATTCATTCTTCCCGCCTTGACTGAGGCGACCAGCCCATATTGGCGTCCTATCAAGTACTCACTCTTTCCGCCTCTGGGCTTGGCAACCCTCGCCGCATATCTGAGTCCCGATGATCAGCCGACCATTATTGACGAGCACGTGGAACAGCTTACGCTCGATGACACTCCGGATCTCGCGGTGATTCAGGTGTACATCACCAACGCGTACCGTGCATACGAAATTGCGGACCATTACCGCAACAAGGGCGTGTTCGTCTGCCTGGGAGGATTGCATGTAACCTCGCTTCCGGACGAAGCGGCCGTCCACGCCGACGCAGTTTTTCTCGGCCCGGGTGAGCAGACCTTTCCGCGGTTTCTTGAAGACTTTCGTCTGGGTACGCCCCGGCGAATGTATGCATCCACAGCCGGGCGCACGCTGGACCGTATTCCACCGGTACGTCGCGATCTCATCCACCGCACACGTTATCTGGTTCCTAATTCCATCGTGGTAACCCGTGGCTGCCCCCAGCATTGTGACTTCTGTTACAAGGATGCCTTCTTTCAGGGTGGTCGCGGCTTTTATACCCAGCGCGTTGATGATGCGCTGGCCGAAATCGCGCGCCTGCCCGGACGCCACCTCTATTTCCTCGATGATCACCTTCTCGGCGATCGACGCTTTGCCGAGGCTCTATTTAGCGGCATGAAGGGCATGGGGCGGCTATTCCAGGGCGCCGCCACTGTTGATTCGATTTTGCGAGGTAATCTCATCGAGCAGGCGGCCGAAGCCGGTTTGCGCAGCATCTTTGTTGGATTCGAAACGCTCGCTCCGGAAAACCTCAAGCGCAGCAACAAGCGCCAGAACCTGGGCCGCGATTACA
>JBAIYI010000025.1:0-5134 GCA_037915955.1 Terriglobales bacterium | reverse complement strand
GCTCGGGTGACACCGCTCACAGAAACACCCAACGCGGCGGAGGAAACTGTTGCCATTGGAGCACGATGGCATCCGCGCCGAGTCCTGTACAGCCCCTTACCTCCTCCCTGGCAACAGGGAGCCGAAGTGAACTTCTACCCTTCCTTGACCAGATTGGGCGGCTCGACCGTGAATTCGTCATTTTTCACGATGGCTGGCGGGGTTGGACCTATAGTTACTCGGACATTCACAGGATGGCGCAGGCGCTTGCAGCCCGACTTCGCGCTTATGGCATAGACAAAGGGCATCGGGTGGTGATCTGGTCGGAGAGCAGGCCGGGGTGGGTTGCCGCATTATGGTGCTGCCTTGCCGAGGGCATCGTGCTCGTGCCGGTCGAGCCACAGGCCTCGACAGCGCTGTTCCAGCGAATCCAGCAAAAAGTGCAGCCTCGCGTCATCCTATTGGGAGAGTTTGTGAATAAGGTGGAGAGCACGCCTCTTGCACCGGTCTGGGCTCTTGCGGATATAGAAACGGCACCCGACCAGCCCGCTCCGCAGCCTGTTGCTCTCAGTAAAGATGATCTGGCTGAAATCGTGTTTACTTCCGGGACGACTGCCGAGCCCAAAGGCGTCCTGATGACACATCGCAACCTTGCGGCATCTCTGAGACCGCTTGACGAGCAGCTTGGTCCGTATCGCAAATACCTGCGCCTCCTGGCCCCGCTTCGCGCGCTCAATCTCTTGCCGATGAGCCATCTCTTTGGTCAGGCGGTGGCAATGTTCCTGGTACCTCTGGTGCCGGCAACTGTGGCGTTCGTAACCAGCACCAGCCCGGAAGAGATCGCACGACAGATTCGAACCAGGCGCATGTGCGCAGTGATCTCGGTTCCCAAATTTCTGGAAGTCCTGCGTGATTTCGTCTTGCATCGATTTCCGGAAACGAAGCATGCGGCAAACACCACTGGCTCACTGCTGTCGCGTTACTGGCGCTTCCGGGCGGTGCATCGGCTGTTCGGCTGGAGATTCTGCTGCTTTATTTCAGGCGGAGCGCCACTGCCGCCTGATCTTGAGCAGTTCTGGTCAGGGTTGGGATTTGTGGTGGCGCAGGGATATGGCCTCACGGAAACGGCTCCGATCATCAGTTTCAGCCACCCTTTTCATGTTCAGTCCGGCACGGCGGGCACGCCGATCTCCACCATTCAAGTCAAGATTGCTGCGGATGGGGAGGTGTTGGTTCGCGGCGACAGCGTTACCGCCGGCTATTTTGAACTTCCTGTCGAAACCGCCGCTGCTTTTCAGGATGGATGGCTGCGCACAGGTGATGTTGGCGAACTGCGTTCGGACGGTGCTCTCGTGGTTCGGGGCCGGAAAAAGGAAGTGATTGTCACACCCGAAGGGCTCAAAGTTTTTCCAGAAGAGGTGGAGGCAACGCTCAATCGAATCAAGGGCGTTCGCGAGTCAGCGGTCGTCGGCAAGGAGGGCGTCCATGCGGCCCTTGTGCTTGAGCCAGGGTTCACGAGTGATCAGATTGTGCGGCAAGCGAACGAGCAGCTTGAAGCACATCAGAGGATCCGCTCAGTTTCGGTATGGACAGCAGGCGAACTTCCGCGTACTCGAGTGACCAATAAGCTTCGTCGTGCGGAAATTGCCAGCATTCTTCAGACAGGCCGGAGAGAATCCATTCCCTCGCAGCCGACCGTGGCCGATCTGGTTCAGAAGTATGCGCCCGGCAGAATCGTTACTCCTGAAACCACTTTGGAGGAACTGGGACTCAGTTCCCTCGATCGCGTCGAGCTCATGATGGACCTTGAGGAAGTGCTGAAGACCAGCATTGACGAGAGCGCCTTCGCCTCCATCACCAAAGTGGCGGATCTTGCCCGGCCCATTGTTGCAGGCGCTGCGATTGCCGAACCTGCCTACAATCGCACATGGATCGCACGATTGGTCCGGCACATCCTGCTTCCAACCGTCTTCTTTCCACTAACCAGGGTTTTTGCCGATTTGAAGATTTCAGGAAAGGAAAACCTCGACAAGATCGAAGGGCCAGTAATATTCGCAGCGAATCATCAGAGCCATCTTGACACTCCCGTCATCATGACGAGCCTTCCTCGTGATTGGCGTTATCGGCTGGCTCCGGCGATGTGGGAGGAGTACTTTGACGCGCATTTCTTTCCCGAAAGACATTCGCGGCGCGAGCGCTGGATGAACAGCCTTGTGTATCGCCTGCTGACAATCTTGTTCAACGCTTTTCCCATTCCCCAGGCTGAAACCGGAACACGCCAGTCCATCCGATACGTGGGTGAACTTGTCGAGGAGGGCTGGTCGATTCTGATTTTTCCTGAGGGAGAGCGTACGTTGACAGGAGAAATCGGCCAATTTCATCCAGGCGTGGCGATGATCGCCTCACGCATGCACGTACCGGTTGTGCCGATCAGGCTCATTGGCCTCGATCGAGTCCTTCACCGTGACAGCGAGTGGCCTCGCCGCGGTCCGGTGGAGGTACGCATCGGCGCTCCGATTCTTCTTCGCGGAGAACCATATCCCGACTTGGCGAAACAGGTTGAAGAGGCGGTTCGCACGTTGTGAGCTGCCGACAATTGCTGTAGAGCCGATCACCGCAGCGTCTGAATGAACTTTTTGGACTCAAGAGTCGCTTAACTTCCCGGCCAGTGCTGCGCCATTGATGCGGACCTGCCCCAGATGCCCATCGCCCAGCGCACTTATTGATGTTGACGAGGGGTCTTGCACACTAATTCGCATAAGTCAGCCATAAGCGCAGACCCTCGTCAAGCTAAGAGAGGCTTGTCTTGTCAGGCAGCCTTGATTTCTATCTTCTTCCCGGCCTCAACTTTTGGTACGGAGAGCTCAAGAATACCGTTTTCGAGGTTAGCAGTCGCTTTGTCCGGGTTCACGTTTACAGGCAATGCGATCCTGCGGAAAATCTGTTTCGCGCGCTTCTCGGTGCAGTGTATCTTTTCCTCCTTCTTTTCCTTCTCCTCGCGGTGTTCGCCCTTGATGGTGAGAACACCCGGCTCCAAATTGATTTGCAACTCTTCCAGCGTGAATCCGGGTACATCGGCTCGGATGTGAATGACGTCGTCTTTTTCAGAGATTTCCAACGGAACAGGCTTCAGCAGTTCCATTTCGGCCTTGAACCAATCCTCGAGATCGTGACCATCGCTTCGGCCGCGCCATTCAAAGAATTGATATGCCCGCTGGCGAATCCCTTGCATAAGATTGTCAACGTCGTTCCAAAATTCAGTGATGGATGAAGGCTTCATGGAAATGGGAGCTAGAGCAGTCTGTGCTTTCATTCGGGTACCTCCAACGAAATGCTGAGAATCGGCAACTGATCGAAACTCTGTTGCTCGAGGGCGCTGTGGCAGCGCTGGATTCAGTGCTTGCGACCTGTTCAGCCGGCTGGGAGATAAGAGCTAAAGGGCTGCGGCATTGGTTATGCTCTAACCGTCAGCTTCTGCGAGGAAGTTGACGTGTGGATACATTCACCGTCGCAGCCCTTGATGTGATCACCGCTTTCGCGGTCCCAAACGTCAGCGGTTTCTCGCAAAACCGTCGATTTGATGGCCGTTTGGTTGCCTTCCGGGTTGCCCCATCGGACAGGTCACTCAGTCTACTTCGGATTGGCTTCCATTACGTTGCCAACCCTTTCGACCGTCGACAATCTGCATTACATAAGAATCAACAACCATGGTCAGTGATTTACGTCACATCTGAGGCTGTGAAATGCCTTTCTCCCACTGGGGTTCCGCAAATCATCTGTTTAAATCTCTTACGCGACCAATCCGTCCTTCTTTTTGAGGAACTCCCGCAGGAACCATTCGTGTTTTTCGTGAATCTGGACAATTTTGGAAAACAAATCAACGGTGCCGGGGTCATTACTGTCCTCAGCAGCCTTGGCCGCTTCTCGCATGTCCTTAATCACGATCATCAGGTTTGCATCCGCCTCTTCAATCATTTCGCGCATGGATTTGCCGGCAGACGTCGACTGGATGTTTGCAGCATCCTGCATCTGTTTCAATTGGACATTGCGCACTTCCTGCCCGATCATCCGGATCCGTTCGGCCATCTCGTCAATTGTTCCGAGCACGTCCGTGGCAAACTCGTCGAACATCAGATGCAGGTCGCGAAAGAAAGGCCCAAAAGTCTGCCAGTGATAATGTTTGTAGTTGGCGTAAAGAACAAAGGCATTGGCAACCTGACGCTGCAGGTGTCGCACGACAGGATGGTCTTCCCGGTTCTCCTGCGATACGTCTTTTGAGAGAGCAGTAAGGGTAGCGGGCATGGGACGCCTCCTGATGCGATGCTAGCACTATCGGTATCCAATTTCGAGCCCGTGACTGTCCTCCCAAAGACGAAAACTTCGGTTCGCTCAGCTCACCGTCCAAATGATTCGTTCAGTGCTCATTGGCTGACGAGTTCGGGCCCATGGGTGATAGAGGTCACATACTTATGGGTGCGGGCAAAGAAGAATTTCCGTAGAGGGGCCGTTCAGTGTGAGCCGGTTGGCCCGCCCCATTCCCCAGGAACCGGTATGACGTCACTCAGCGAAACCGTTCATGGCGCACACGTACACCCGGCAGTGCCCTGGATAACCAGAAAAGACTCCGTATTTATCGCCATAGTCGCGGGCTTGAGCTTCATTCTGGAAAATTCAATTGGCCTGGTCCTGCTTCCACTCGCGAGCAGTGTCCCGCTGATCGGGGGCACATTGTCAGCCATTCCCGATGCCGCCATCATCTTTCTGGGAGCGTATCTTGTCCCCAGGCGCGGCTCGGTCCTGCTGTTTGCAACCATTTTGTTCACTTTATCTATTGTGACGCCGAGCTTTGGGCCGCCGGGCTTCTACAAAATATTTATCGGCTTGGCGCTGGGCGCCGTATTCGAAATCCTACTGCTGATCAACCGCAGCACTGCATTTTATGTGTTTTCGGCGGGACTCGCCTTCTCGCTGAGTGTTCCTATGACTTATCTCGCGTGGACCATGTTTGGGCTTCCTGGCGTCGCGATCTTACGACCCAAGTTGCCGTTGCTCATGGGAGTCTACTTCATCGAGGGAACCATTGGCGGTCTCCTTGGAAGTTTTCTGTACAAGACGCGCCTCTCAAAGTTGGCAGCCGTCCAAAAGATGAGAGCCA
>JBAIYI010000783.1:0-3276 GCA_037915955.1 Terriglobales bacterium | reverse complement strand
TCGTGCGTTCTCTGACCGACAAGATAAGTGAGCAGTCCAAAAAGGCCGGCCAGAGCCACTCCAAGCGCTGCGCCAGCAAAGATTTCCAGCAGATGTGCCGCAAGAAGCTGGCTTCCGAGAGAATCTTCCACCACCTGGTCCATCGTCATAATCTCGCTCGCCTGCAAGTCGGGATTGAGATCAACCATCACGCGCCGCAGGTCCGCCATCAGGCGCTCTGGTGGCTCGCTGGTGCGGATCGCGATTTCAGCATGGGCCAGCATTGTGGGCTGGTAAAGTCCGTCACCGGCGCGCATCTGATCGGCACAGAGGTCGATTTCCGGCGCAGCGGGTTTATCGACTCCGACTTGATGAAAGTCATCGATCACGCCGACGACGCGTGCGTGGCCATTCTTTCCAAAGCTGAGCGAAAAATTGCTGCTGATGCCACCTTCCGGCGCATACAGCTTCGCAAAGGCCTTGTTGACCACCAGCACCTGCTCCGACTCAGGCGTGTCCTGATCGTTGAAAAAGCGCCCTTCTGCCATCCGGAAGCCAAGTACCTTTTGAAAGTCGCGGCCCACGGCTTTCATCTTCGCTTCAATCTTGAACGCGCCGTTTTCGCCCGAGGTTTTGTTGGAGCGCGAACCGTGCAGCATGAACATCATGTCAAAGTTGTTGCGCAGCGGCATCACCGTGGAGAAGCTGGCTGCCTGGACGCCGTGGATCTGGCGGATGCGTTCAAGGAGAGGACGGTAAACCGTCTGGTTCACATCCACGTTGCGGAACTTGTAGGCCGGAACTTTAGGTTCCACCACAAGCACATGATCGGTGCGGAAGCCGAGCGGCACGTGGCGAAGAGCAAACAACGTCCTGAGCATCAGGCCGCAAGCCACCAGCAGCACCAGTGAGAGGCCGATTTCTGCGGCCACCATGGTTTGCTGCAGGCGATGACGGCGGCGGCTGCCCTGCGCTTGAGTGGAATTCTGCCGGAGCGAGGTTTCCAATGGCATCCGCGCGGCCAACCACGCGGGCAGAAGCCCGAAAAGCACAGCGCTCACGAATGTGAGAGCGAGCAGCGCCAGAATCACTGTGAAGTCAGGCATGATTTTGTGCGGCACATTGAGCGCCGAGCTTAGGCCCTTGCTGAAGACGCGCAGGGCGATCTCCGCCAAGGCAAGGCCGAGCAATGATCCGCAGCTCGCAAGCAAAATGCTTTCCGTAAACAACTGGCGTATGATGCGCCACCTGCCTGCGCCCAGAGCGCCGCGCACCGCCAGCTCGCGCTGGCGGGCAATGCCGCGAGCCAGCATAAGATTGGCGACGTTCGCGCACGCGATCAGCCAGAGAATCGTGACTGCGGCGAGCAAGGCGAGCAGCGCCGGTCGCAGTGTTGAAACCAGGCTGTCGAGGTAAGTCTTGACTTCCACTCGTACCGGGCCATCCTGCCCCTGCATGGCAGGTCGATAGAGTGGCGCGAGTCTCTGCTGGATTCCGGACAGCTCAGCCTGCGCTGAAGCGACGCCAGAATCGTGCGCAAGCCGGCCGATCACCGCAAAGCCCATACTCATGAAGTTGCGCTGTTCATTAGCGGCGTTAACAGGCGCTGGCCGCCATACCTGGGCGCGGTCCTGATTGGCGGGAAATTCGAAGCCGCTCGGCATCACGCCGACGACTGTGTAAATGTCATCATCCAGCTTCACCGACTTGCCGACAATCTGCGGATCCCCGTGAAACATGTCTTTCCAAATTGGATAACTGAGCACAAGCACTTTTGATTTTCCGGGAGACTGTTCTTCGGAGAGAAATCCACGTCCCAGAAATGGCTGAACGCGCAGCACTGAGAAAATATTGGCGCTGACGAGCGGGGCGGAGGGACCGTACAAGCCGGCCGGAGTTTCCAGGTCGCCGCTGTTCTCAGCAAAGTAGCCGATCGCGCTCAGCGATCTGCTCTGCTGCTGCCATTCCTTTATGTCGGCGTAGAAGTTCCAAATAAAGGTGCCCTTCGCGTCCAGTTCCCTGAGCATCACGAGCCGGCTGGGATCTTTATAGGGCAGTGGCTTGAATAATGTGGCATGCAGGACGGAGAACATGGCCGTGCTGGCGCCTATACCAAGAGCCAGAACGACCAGAGCCGTCAAGGCGAAACCCGGGGCGGAGCGCAACTGTCGCAGCGCATACCGAAGGTCAGCGCGCAGATCGTCCCAGAATCGCACGCCGAAAGACTCGCGGCATTCCTCCTGCTGGTGAACAGCACTGCCCAGTTCCACGCGGGCACGACGCTGAGCCTCTTCGGGAGCAATTCCCTGCCCCACCAGATCGCGAGCGTAGCTTTCACGATGGAATTGCAGTTCGGACTCAAGCTCGGTTTCCATTTCGTCGCGGCGGGTGAGCGCCTTCCATGCGGTGGTGAGACGCGAGCGCAGACTCATACTTCCTCCGGTGTGCGGCGCAGGATGCTGCCAATCACGCTGGCCATGCGATGCCAGGTGTCAGTCTCCGCCTGAAGCTTTTTGCGGCCGGCGGCGGTGAGCCGATAGTATTTGGCTTTGCGATTGTTCTCCGATTCGCCCCATTCGCTGGCAATGAATCCCTGGTGTTCGAGGCGGTAGAGCGCGGGATAAAGCGAGCCCTGCTGGATTTCCAACTGGTCTTCGGAAATCTGTTGAATGCGCAGCAGCACACCATAGCCGTGCAGCGGGCCGAGAGATACGGCCTTCAGGATCAGCATGTCCAGCGTGCCCTGGAGCAGCTCGAGCTGTTTGCCCATCGCTCCCCTCCTAGATCGCCTAGGAGTGTAGTACTGCTTTCCTAGACTGTCAAGGAGAGTCTTCCACTACTGCCGGATCCGCGGGTTTGCCAGCGAGTACAAAAAATCGGTGATGAAGTTCACCACCACGTAGGTCAGCCCGATTATCAGGATGCAGCCTTCTACCAGATAGTAGTCACGGTTGCCGATTGCCGTGATGGTAAGGCGGCCGATGCCGGGCCAGGAGAAGATCGTCTCGGTAACAATGGCGCCGGCCAGCAGCGCTCCGAATTGAAGACCTACCACTGTGAGTACGGGAACGAGAGCATTACGGAGCGCGTGCTTATAGACCACCTGGTTTTCTGAGAGACCTTTGGCACGGGCGGTGCGGATGTAGTCCTGGCTCAGCTCCTCGAGCATCGCAGTGCGGACCATGCGGGTGAGGATTGCGGCCAGCGCGCCGCCCATGGTGATCGCGGGCAAAACCAGATGCGCAAAGGTTCCGGAGCCCGAGACCGGCAGCCATCCCAACTGTATGGCGAAGAACA